>JAXKFZ010000255.1:0-2087 GCA_036550635.1 Collinsella sp.
CTCTCGGCCTTGGTGTAGACATTGCAGATCACGGCGTTTTTGGGAATACGCGAAGTCGTCACGTCGCCGCGCACCTGGCGCAGCTCGGTCGCCGCGTCACGCGGCAGCAGGCTCGTCAGCCATTCCTGGGTTATGACATTGGTCTCATCGAGGGTCTCGCCCACATCGATATCGCGCGCCGCGACGCATACCTCGACGCGATCGCCACCGTACTTGGCCAAGGTCTCAGCCTGGACCTGTTCGGCTTGCGAGCGGATCGACGAGCCGTAAACCATGCAGAGCAGCGCAGCGAGCACGCCCGCGACCAGACTGATGGCGATGCGTTTGCTCTTGTTCACGGCCGCTCCTCTCATGGCAGTGCCGGGCGAATGCCCGTACCACCATTGTCTGGGCGGTCAGAGTGCAAAGCGGCGCAATCGCGATCTTGATTTTCGATGTCAAACCAATCGCTGACCAAAAGCTGACCAGTCCGTCAAGCTCGTGGCAAGGTTTTGGTCAGCACGTCAGCAAACTGCATGTTTCGAGGCTTTTCCGCAGCAAAAAAGCCGTCTCCCAAACAGTTGGGAGACGGCTGTCATAGGAAAAATCAATTACAGATGAACATCGGGATCGAGTATTTGAGCGCTCACGCGCATGGATGACGCCAGGTTTTGGAACGTTTCCAGCCGCAGGCTGTCGATCTGCCCGGCGTCCTCGGCCTCGCGAACGGCGCAGCCCGGCTCATGGGTATGTGTGCAATCGCCAAACCGGCACGCACGCGATGCCTCGACAATCTCGGGGAAGGCGCGCGCCAGACCCCGCTCGTGACCCACGAGCGGTAGACTGCGCAGGCCCGGGACATCGGCGATCACGCCGGCGTCGCCCGGCAGCGCCACCATCACGCGCGCGACGGTTGTGTGACGGCCCTGGTCGTCGCGTTCGCGCACACCGCCGGTCGCCAACGTATCGTGGCCCAGCAGCGCATTGAGCAGCGTCGACTTGCCGGCGCCCGACTCGCCCAGAATCATGGCGCAGCTCCCGGTAGGCACGCAGGCACGGACCTCGTCCAGGCCGCGGCCCTCGGCAGAGGACGTCACGATCACGCGCACGTCCGGACCCACCAGGCGGCGCACGCGGTCCAGATCGCGCTCGAGCTCCTCGGCATCGCAGCGATCAGCTTTGGTGAGTACCACCACCGGCTCGGCATCGCAGTCGAGCGCCAACACCAGCGAGCGCGCCACGCGGTCGAGCAGCACCTCACCGGCACCGAGCGCCTGCACGATTAGCACGCTATCCACGTTGGAGCAGAGCACCTGACGCTCTCCGCGGGCACGGCCGCGCCAACGCTCAAAGCTCGTACGGCGCGGCAGAACGCACTCAATCACGCCCATATCGTGCCCGGGAGCGCGGCGCACCGCCACACGGTCGCCCACGGCGGGCAGCAGGACCTCGTCCTCGCCGCGCGACTTAGCAAACCCCACGGCATGCTCGGCGCGGAAGGTATCGTTGGCAGTCGCCACCAGCGGAAACCCGCGATCCAAGCGCACCACGGCGCCAAGCTGCATCTGCTCGGGTTCCTCGGCATGTGCGCAAAAATCGTCAAAGGCAGTCTGCTGGGCTTCATCGACCGGCAGGTCATCAAACGCCGGAACGTCCTGCAGCGCGTCGAGTCCCGGCACGCTTGCCAGCAGCTCCTCGGCAGACGCGGGGGCCTCGGTCGCAAGCTTCCGACGACGATCGCGCTTAGCCCGCGCCCCCGTCGTCTTTTTCTTCGCTTTAGCCTTAGCCTTGCCCACAAGCGCCTCCCAGCACCATAAATCACAACTGAGCAGGTATTTTAAATCAAAAAGAGCTGGCCGGGCAAAGCTCGACCAGCTCACAAACTTTCCCTCAGCCCTTTTCATCCGCACGGAAGAAAAGCCAGCAAGGATACCGCAGGGCCCGCCCCGGAAGCCCTTTCTCCCGAACGATCCCGCAGCGCGAAGCGCGAGGACCAGTGAGGGAGAAAGGGCGTGGGGCGGGCCCGGACAGGTACGTTACTCCTTCTCCACCGCGCGCATGATCGCCTTGTAGATCTCCATCAACGGGATGATCAGGAAGGCCAGACC
>JAXKFZ010000256.1:0-6845 GCA_036550635.1 Collinsella sp.
CGAACCCGGAAGCTAAGCCCCATCGCGCCGAGAGTACTGCGGGGTCAGCCCGTGGGAGGCCAGGGCGCCGCTGACCGGTGGACGGCACCGAGCCGTACGCTTGAACTTAGAAGGGGGAGGCCTCGCGGCCTCCCCCTTTTTGCGTTATATACATGTTGTGCTTTGGGACCTAGCTTCCCCGTATGCGCTCTTACTGTTTGGCTGTTTTTTGAGTCCATCTAGTTTATTTGAGCGATAATTACTCGCATTGGCGTTAGGGAGGGCTTGATGTTTACCGTATTTGTCTTGGGCAATATTGCTTCGGGTAAGTCGACTGCCTGCCGCTATTTCGAATCTCGTGGCGCTATGCTTATCGATCTGGATGAGCTTGCAAAATCGCTGTATGTGCCGGGCTCTGATATCGTCAATGCTCTCGCGGATGAATTCGGTTGGGACATTTTGGATGAGGAAGGCGGCATTCGCCGCAGTATCCTCGCTTCTCGAGCTTTCGCTTCTCCTGATTCGGTCGCACGGCTCAATGGCATCGTGCATCCCGTTCTGATTGAACAGCTTTCGCTTAGGATTCTCGATCCGGTTTGTTGTACGGTTTCATCTCCCCGTTATCCCTTTGCGGTGGTCGAGGTTTCAGCTCCGACTGGTTTTGAGGATGCATTTGGCTTGGCTGATGAAATTCTGGTCATTAGCGCCCCTTTGTCAGTTCGTCGCGAGCGCGCTATTCAACGTGGCATGGAGCCATCTGATTTCGATGCCCGTTCTGCTTGCCAGCCCGATGAGTCTGCGCTGTGCAATCTCGCTACAACGGTGATTGATAATTCGGCAGCCGATAATTCGCTCTTTGAGCAGCTTGACTCATGGCTTGCATGCCACGGGTTTATAGATACTCCGGATAAGGAGGAGGCCGATGCCTAAGGCACGTTTCTTTACGTGGTATCGCGTGGCGCCACTTGCCGTTGTGTTCGTCTTCGGCCTTATTTCGCTCGTCTACTCGTGTGCTCCTGCCGCTTTCTTTAAGCCGCTGTATCCGATTGACTACGAGGCGTATGTAAAGCAATCCAGTATTTCGCATAATCTGGATCCGTATCTGGTGTGCGCTGTCATTAAGTCGGAATCGAATTGGGATCCCGAGGCCGAGTCGAATCAGGGTGCTCAGGGATTGATGCAGCTGATGCCCGAGACTGCCCAGGACATGATCGCCAAGGGCCTTGTCGACGGAGGGGAGTATTCGGTCGACAATCTTAACGATCCGGCTACGAATATCGAGTTTGGCTGCGCATACCTCTCGTATCTTCTTGCCTATTTCAACGGGTCGACGGATAGTGCCATCGCCGCCTATAACGCCGGTATGGGCAATGTCGACGGATGGGCGCAGCAGAACACGTCACTCCATAATGCGATTACCTTCCCTGAAACTCAGGCTTATCTGATTCGCGTCAATAATGCCTGGGTTCGATATAAGACTCTCTATCCCGATCGGTTCGTATAGGACTAAGCCCACCGCCTGCGTATACTGCAGATGTACGAGTTAGGAGTATCCATGGCGGAATTTGAAGTAGAACGCGTTGGTGGTGAACTTAAGCGCTTTGGCGTTGAGGGCGCTGATGTGCCGTTTAAGGTCGTGTCTCCATACGAGCCCGCTGGTTCCCAGCCTAAGGCCATTGAGTCACTTGTGCGGGGCGTGAGGGACGGAGACCGCTATCAGGTTTTGCTGGGCGTGACTGGTTCGGGCAAGACCTTCACGATGGCAAAGACTATTGAGGCCCTGGGAAAGCCGACGCTGGTCATGGCCCCCAATAAAACGCTCGCTGCTCAGCTTGCGAGCGAGCTCAAAGAGTTCTTTCCCAACAACGCTGTGGTCTACTTCGTCTCGTACTACGACTACTATCAGCCCGAGGCGTATGTGCCGCAAAGCGATACATATATCGAGAAAGACTCCTCGATTAACGAAGAGGTCGAGATGCTGCGCCATCAGGCGACCGCGTCACTGCTCTCTCGACGTGATGTGATCGTTGTCGCATCGGTCTCGTGTATCTATGGCATTGGCTCTCCTGAGGACTATGCGGGTCTGGCTCCAAACGTCGACAAGAAGGTGCCGCTCGAGCGCGATGACTTTATCCATGCACTTATCGACATTCAATATGATCGCAATGACTATGACCTGGCACGTGGCACGTTCCGCGTGCGCGGCGATGTTGTCGACGTGTATCCGCCTTATGCCGAGCATCCGTTGCGGTTTGAGTTCTTTGGCGACGAGGTCGAGCTGATTGCCGAGATCGATGAGGTCACCGGTGAAATGCTGCGTGAGTACGAGGCCATCCCCGTATGGCCGGCATCGCACTACGTGACCGAGAAGCCGAAGGTCAAGGCGGCTCTGAAATCGATCAGCGAAGAGTGCGAGAAGCGCGTCGCGGAGCTCAAGGCGACCGACAAGTTGCTCGAGGCGCAACGTCTGCAGCAGCGCACCGATTATGATCTTGAGATGCTCGAGACGATGGGCTTTTGCAACGGCATCGAGAACTACTCGCGTCATCTGGACGGTCGCAAGCCGGGTGAGCCGCCGTTTACCCTAATCGATTACTTTCCCAAGGATATGCTCTGCATCATCGATGAGAGCCATGTGACGGTGCCGCAGATTCGCGGCATGCACGAAGGTGACCGCTCGCGTAAGGTGACGCTGGTGGAACACGGTTTTCGCCTGCCCTCGGCGCTCGATAACCGCCCGCTTCGTTTCGATGAGTTTGAGGCAAGGATCCCCCAGTTTATCTATGTTTCGGCCACGCCGGGCGACTACGAGCTGCGGGTGAGCCAAAACGACGTGGAGCAGATTATTCGTCCGACCGGCCTGCTCGACCCCAAGATTGACGTGCGTCCAGTTCGCGGTCAGATTGACGATCTTGAGGACGAGATTCGCGAGCGCGTTGCCCGCAAGGAGCGCGTGCTGGTGACCACGTTGACCAAACGCATGGCCGAGGACCTGACCGACCATCTACTTGATGCGGGCATTAAGGTCAATTACATGCACTCTGATACGGCGACAATGGACCGTGTCGAGATCCTGCGAACGCTGCGCGAGGGCAAGATCGATGTTCTCGTTGGCATCAACCTGCTCCGCGAGGGCTTGGATCTTCCCGAGGTCTCACTGGTGGCAATTCTCGATGCCGATAAGGAAGGCTTCTTGCGCAACCGCCGTTCGCTGATTCAGACGATTGGCCGTGCGGCCCGTAACGCCGATGGCGAAGTCATCATGTATGCAGACGTTGTGACCGATTCGATGAAAGAGGCCATCGAGGAGACGCAGCGCCGTCGCGAGATTCAGATGGCATATAACGAAGAACATGGCATTGTGCCCAAGACAGTGCGCAAGGCCATCAACGACATCTCAAGTTTTATTGCCGAGGCCGAAAAAACCGTGGGTTCCAAGGGGCGCTCGAAGGGCGACTCTCTTGGCCATGGCGCATTCTATACGCCCGATGAGTCGGGCGAGGGCGGTGTGCCGGAAACGGTGGCGCCCGAGCAGACACTTGCGGAGCAGTTGGAAGAACTGCCGCATGACGAGCTTGTGCGGATCGTCGAAACCATGGAAGAGGATATGCGTAACGCTTCTGCCGCTATGGACTTTGAGGAGGCGGCGCGCCTGCGCGATGTTGTCGTTCAGATTCGGGCGATGCTCGAGGGTGCGTCTGAGGACGAGACGATCGAGCGCTTACGCTCGCAGGCCCGCAAGGGTTCCACGTTCGCATCGGGCAGAAAACGCCAGGGTGCACGGTTTAAGAAATAGCCGCGAACAGGCCCCGAGTTCCCTGTGGAGCTCGGGGCCTATGTCTTTTGCGCGCTGGAATTTGTGCGTTAGAGGTCTGCGATCAGGGCTTCAGCACAACGGATGCCGTCGGTGGCCGCGCTCATGATGCCGCCGGCATATCCAGCTCCCTCACCACAAGGGTAGAGGCCCGGGGTCGACACGGCATGGCACGTTCGGTCTCGGGTGACAGTGACCGGTGAGCTCGAACGAGTCTCCACGCCGGTAAGAACGGCATCGGGACGGTCGTAGCCTCGTAGCTTTTTTCCGAGTAGGGGAAGTCCCAGGCGGAGCGACTCGACGATATGCTGCGGTAGGGCTTCGTCAATTGCCGTCCAGGTCACACCGAGCGGATAGGTGGGCTTTACCTTTCCGGGCGCCTTGCTGGCGCGTCCTGCGAGGAAATCTCCGACGAGTTGTGCCGGTGCGTTCCAGTTGGAACCGCCCAGGCGATAGGCGGCCGCCTCGCAGGCACGCTGGAGCTCGATGCCGGCGAGCGGGTCATCGTTGGGAAGGTCCTCAGGCGTGACGTTAACGAGCAGGGCGGCATTTGCGTTGCGTCCGTCGCGGGCATTGAGACTGGCCCCGTTGACGCACAGATGGCACGGTTCTGAAGAGGCGGCAACAACCTGTCCGCCGGGGCACATGCAAAACGAGAACACGCTGCGGCCGTTGGGAAGATGGGCGACGAGCTTGTAGGGGGCTGCTCCGAGGGCAGGATGTCCCGCCGAAGAGCCATATTGAGCGCGATCGATATCGCGCTGCGGGTGCTCGATGCGCACGCCCATGGCAAAGGTTTTTTGCGCGAGGGCTACGCCTTGGTCCTTGAGGAGTTCAAATACGTCGCGGGCGGAGTGGCCGCAGGCAAGGATAAGGTACTTCGTGGCGATTTGCTCAGTCGCGGCATGTTGAGACGCCTGGACATCGATGCCGGTGATGGCGCCGGACGCGTCGGTGCGAATGTCAACGAGCTTTGTTCGATAGCGGACGACACCTCCGAGCCGTTCGATGCGTTGGGAAATATTGGTGACAACTGTGGGAAGGATGTCGGAGCCAATGTGCGGCTTGGCATCCCACAGAATGTCTCGGGGTGCACCCGCTTCGACGAAGGTGCCCAGGATAAGGCGATGGGCGGGATTTTTGGTTCCCGTATTGAGTTTGCCGTCCGAGAAAGTCCCCGCGCCGCCCAGGCCAAACTGGATATTGCTTTCGGGGTCGAGGATGCGCTCCTTCAGGAAGAGGTCGATTGCCTGCGAGCGGCGAAGCGCCGGGTCACCCCGTTCGATAAGCAAGGGCTTCAGGCCCGCTTCGGCAAGGGTGAGTGCGGCGAAAAGGCCAGCGCATCCGGCACCGACGACGACGGGGCGCTCTTTGGGTGCGCCGGAAACGGGGGAGGGGAATGAAGGCTCATTGTCTTCTATCGTGCGCACGCGTGAGCGGTCGCGTTCGGCCACGCTGCCGAGCACTGTCTGCTCGATGTCTGGGCTCGTCAGCTCAACACGAAAGCTCAGGATAAAATGAACGTCTCGTTTTTTGCGGGCATCGATGGACTTGCGGTGAAGCTCGATGGACTTGATCTCGGAGTCTTTGCAACGTAGGACGCGTTTGGCGACTCGCTTGCCAACGATGAGGCAAGCTTTTTCATCGCCGGCTTCATCGAGCGACGCGTTGACTTGGGTGATTTCGATCATCGAGGTCTCCTTAGAGGCAAGAAAGAGGCCGTCCGGTGTCCCAGACGGCCCGAATGCGTTTTGATTATAGACTGCGCGGCTATAGGTTACTGGCAGCGCGAATGCCCGAAAGCCACGCCCATGCAAGGTTGAAGCCACCGCAGTCGGCGTCGATATCGAGCGCTTCGCCGCAGACGCAAAGCGGGGCTCCCACTGTGGCAGTTGCGCGAAGGTCGGGTGCCGATACGCTCTCGATGGATATGCCGCCGCGTACGACCTGCGCTGAACGCTCTTCGGCCGTTCCCTCGGCGAGCAACTTAAAGTGCTTGAGGATGGAGACCAGATGAATGACATCGTTGGAGCCTGGATGGCACCGCTCGAACGCCGTACAGACGACGCGGGAGAGTTGCGGAGCGAGCATACCGTCGAACCAGCGGGGGTCGTGGGGCGAAAAGCGGCCGAGCAGTTCAACACGTCGGTTGAGCATATCGAGCAGCTCGTCTTTGGAGAGGTCGGGGAAAATGTCGAGCAGAATCGTGTCGCCGTGCTGGATGCGTCGGGAGAGGTTGAATGCGGCGACACCTGAGATGCCGAAGGTCCGGAACAGCACCTCGCCGTCTTCGCACCAGAGCTCCTCATGATTGCGGGTGAGCGTCAGGCGGGCGCGGACGCGTAGGCCATCCAACGCCTTGAGGGCCATCCGGTCGCTGACGACCGATGCCGACACGGGACAGAGGACGGGGCGCAGCGGCGTTAGGGGGAGGCTAAACGTCTCGGCGATGCCGGCGGGGTTGCCGCCCGTGGCGATAATTGCGGCATGTGCCTGCAAGGTCACGTTTTTGCGCGGGGTATCGGCGAGCGCTCTCCGAAGCGAACGGAGCTCAGATTTTCGATCGTCGTGTTTTTTTGCCTTGAGCGCCCGTGCGGGGCGGTCTATTTGGAGCGTCCAGCCCTCGGGATCTTTGTGCGCCGTGGCAACATTGGCTCCGCAGATTAAGGTGATGTCCAGACGATCGCAGACGTTGAGAAGCGCGTCGCGTACCGATTCGGCGCGAAGGGAGCGTGGGTACAGTCGACCTTCCTCGGAGGTCGTCATGATGCCCAGCGAGGAGAAGAAGCCCATAAGCTCTTGTTCGGGCTGGGGGCCCATGACGGATTCAACGAAAGCGGGGTGGTTGTACCGCCGAGGATCAATCGTTTCGTTTGAGAGATTGCAGCGGCCGTTGCCGGTCGCAAGGAGTTTAAGGCCGCAGGCGACATCGCGCTCAACGATGCAGACGCTTTTGCCAGCACGTGCGGCCGTAATGGCGGCGGCGAGGCCTGAAGCCCCGCCGCCGATTACCAGGACGTCATAGAAGGCGCTCGTGTTCACTTAGGCCTCG
>JAXKFZ010000257.1:0-2821 GCA_036550635.1 Collinsella sp.
ACGTCCGCAGGCCAAGTGGAACGCGACCCTCGACGGCTTAACGCCCAGTGAGATCCAAGCCCATATTGACCAGCTCTATACGTCCGAGGTCACATCGGCACTGCGCGATATGGTGCACGCATACGAAATCGCAATGGGTGTCGCCGTATCCCGCGTTTCCGTACGCAGCATGAAAACGCGTTGGGGATCATGCACGCCCAAGACCGGAGCCATTCGCATCGCACGCGAACTTGCCGCCTATCCCATCGAATGCCTCGACATGGTTGTCGCCCACGAGCTCGTCCACTTGCTCGAGCCAAGCCACAACCAGCGGTTCCACGTCCTGCTCGACACATACTGCCCCAACAATAGAGCACTTTCTCAGCGACTCAAGCAGCCACCCATAGAGACGTATTAGAACCGGTTAGCGCACACGCTCGATCTCGACACCGCAGCTTGCCAGGGGAAGACCGACGGGCGCCCAAGGCTTATCGAGCTTAACGCGCACGCCAAGCAGCAGGGGGTAACGACGTAGCAGCATCTGGGCCACGCCCTCGGCTGCAGCCTCGATGAGCTTAAACGTATGCTCGCGCAGATAGCCATCGACATCGTGGCATACCGAGCCGTAGTCAATCGAGGCGTTCAGGTTATCGTGCTCCCCCGCTGCACGCAGGTCGGCATAGAGCACCAGGGACACGATGAACTTCTGGCCCAGCGCGTTCTCTTCGGGATATACGCCGTGGTTAGCAAAAACCTCAAGACCTTCAACGGTGATGCGGTCGGCATGGCGCAGATCGTCATAGCTCACGTGGGGTACCGCCGTTGCGGTGGATATTTCGCCCCTTCCACGGCGGGCGAGCTCGGCACCTTCAGTCTTGGTTGCATTCTCGGGCAGTTTCTTATTGCTCATCGCGATCGTCTCCTTCGTTTAGAACCCCGACCGCGCAAACTAACTACACGCGAATCGACAGGTTCTTTTTATCATCGCTCCAGTTGCAAGCATTGCGCGCGGGGCATGCAAAGCAGGCGCGCGACGCTTTATCGGCCGCATAGAGCAGACGCTCAAGCGGTTGGCTGTTCACGCGCAGCTTTCGATGGCCCAGAATGGCCGTCTTAATGGCTGCGGCATCGGCCGGCTCAAACGCCACATCATCGGGCATGCCGCCGAGAATCGCATCAGCGACGCGTTCGCTTGCAACATCATGGGATATACCCGATTCATACTGTTCATCTTTGCCGATATCGTGAAGAAGTGCCGTGGCGTAGATGACCTCGCGGTCAAATTCGAGCTGTTCCTCGAGATTCTTGATCCACATAATGCGAGCGACATCGAGCAGATGGTCAATACCGTGGCGGCAGAAGATGCGCCCCGATTCCAACTGCGCAATGTTGCCCAGGTGCCGCCGAAACAGCCCGTTGGCACAAATGTAATCAATGCGAGGCATGGCATCAAAGGGGGCCAGGCCCGAAGCCATGAAGCCGCGACGCGGCGTCCCCTCATCGGTCTTCGATGTAAAGTCGTTGACGACCCTCATGCTAACGGCCCAGCATCCTAAAGAACCGCTCCTCGAGCGACGGATCGGTCTCAAAGACGCCGCGGCGAGCGAGCGTCACGGTCTTGGTGCCAGGCTTTTGCACGCCGCGCATGGTCATGCACATATGCTCAGCCTCCATGAGCACAATCGCTCCCTGGGGAGCGAGATACTCCATGAGGGCATCGGCAACCTGTGCGCACAGCTGCTCCTGCAGCTGCAGACGACGGGCGTAGACCTCAACCGTGCGGGCAAGCTTAGAGAGCCCTGCGACACGGCCGTTGGGGATATAACCAATGGCGGCCTTGCCATAAAACGGCAGCAGATGATGCTCGCACAGCGAGTAAAACGTGATGTCGCGCTCGATAACCAAATCGTTCGAAGCGACGGCAAAGGTTTTGGACAGGTGCTCCTCGGCACTCTGGTCCATACCGCCGGCGATCTCACCATACATACGGGCAACGCGCGCCGGGGTCTCCAGCAGGCCCTCACGAGTTGGGTCCTCGCCTATGCCCTCAAGCAACAGCTTAATGGCGGCCTCGACTTTTTCCTGATCGATCATCTGGGCCTCACTTTTCCGATTTTGCGTTCGCACTATGGTACCACGCCCTTTGGCATCGGCCACAAGCTACATAGTATGGGTCGAATAGACTGGATCGTCCCGCCAAAGTTCAACCGCATCACAAAGCGCAACACCCTCGCGCTCAGCACGGTCGCGCGTAGCGTTCATATCGATCACACGCTGGTTACTCGAGCCCCTAAAACGCAATGAGATATCGTACAGCTCCTGAACAAACGGGCCATCCACCAACATATCGAGGCAGGCAAGGATACGGTCCGTCGCCTCGGTATGGTGACGACCACCCAGCATAAGCTCCTCGAGCACGTCGCCGGTAAAACACCAAATGGTCTTTCCTGACCCCGCGGGATAGGCCGCACGCACGCGTTCGATAAAGTCAACAAGCCCCACCTGATTCTCGGGCTCCATAGGCTCGCCGCCCAGAATCGTCAGGCCGTCAATAAAGGGATGATCGAGGCTCTCGATAATCTTGTCCTCGACGGCACGATCGAACGGCTCGCCCGCAGCAAAGTCCCACGCGACAGAGTTAAAGCAGTTCTTGCACCCACGACGGCACCCGCTCACAAACAGAGAAGTACGAACGCCTTCCCCATCAGCAATGTCGAAATACTTAATGTTCGCGTAGTTCATAGGTAACTCTCCCGGGAGGCCGGGACATATCATCCCGTCCTCAAACATTCTCGGCCTTCGGCCTGCGAAACTGCGGGCGGGACGATATGTCCCGGCCTCA
>JAXKFZ010000258.1:0-5140 GCA_036550635.1 Collinsella sp.
AGGTTTGCAATGGCAAAACAGCTGCCAAAGCGCGACCTTGAGAACGTGGGCCTGGGCGTCACGGGCGCGTGCGTAGCGCTCGTGACGCTTGTCGTTGCCGCGCTCATCTTTATGGTCGCCCAAAAGGGCCTCTCGGCTTTTCTCAAGGACGGCGTTTCGGTCGTCGAGTTTTTCACCGGCACCAAGTGGGACCTGGCCAACACAGCCGAAAACGGCCTGCCCTACACCGGCACCCTGCCCCTGATCGTCACCTCGTTTGCGGTCATGGTACTCTCCACGCTCATCGCACTGCCTATCGCCATCGGCTCTGCCATCTTTGCGGTCGAGATCCAACCCAAATTTGGCTCCAAGATCTTTCAACCACTTATTGAGCTTTTGACCGGCATTCCCTCGGTCGTCTTTGGCCTGATCGGCTTTCATGTGGTTGTCGGCCTTATGAAGAGCGTTTTCCGTGTGAGCACGGGCCTGGGCATCTTGCCCGGCGCCATCGTTCTGGCCGTCATGATCCTGCCGACGATGACCACGCTTTCGGTCGATGGCCTGCGCGCCGTGCCCGACAGCTACCGTCAGGGCTCGCTTGCGCTGGGCTACACCCGCTGGCAGACCATCTGGCACGTGGTGCTCAAGTCCGCCATGCCGTCGCTCATGACCGCAGTCATCCTTGGCATGACCCGCGCCTTTGGCGAGACGCTCGCCGTGCGCATGGTTATCGGCGGCATCGAGGCCATGCCGACGTCGCTGCTGTCGCCGGCCTCGACCATCACCACCACACTCACCACGTCCATGGCGGTCTATGCCGAGGGCTCGGCCCAGGACGACGTTCTGTGGGCGCTCGGTCTGCTGCTGATGGGCATGAGCCTCATCTTCATCCTGATCATCCATCTTATCGGCCGCAAGGGGGCGAAGGCTCGTGGCTAGCACGCGCATCCATATCGACGAGGCGAGACTCGGGCGTGTCCAAAAGCAGGACCGCATCGCCACGGGCGTGCTGACGGCGATCGCCGCTATCGTCATGCTCATCGTCATCTCCATGGTGGCCTATATCCTGTTCGAGGGGGTCTCGACGCTGTTCCAGCCGGGCTTTCTCACACAACCCGCGCGCGCCAACGGGACCCAGGGCGGCGTACTCTACCAGCTATTCGACTCGTTCTATCTGCTACTGATCACCCTAGTCATCTCGGTGCCCATCAGCCTGGGCGGAGCGGTCTTCCTGGTCGAGTACGCGCCGGACGGACCCATCCGCGATATCGCCTCCACCGCCATCGAGACACTGTCCTCGCTGCCTTCCATCGTCGTCGGCATGTTCGGCTTTCTGGTGTTCTCGGTGCAGCTGGGCTGGAAGTACTCCATCATCTCCGGTGCCGTCGCGCTCACCATGTTCAACATTCCCATCCTGGTGCGCGTGATTCAGCAGGCGCTCGAGGACGTGCCACAGGCCCAGCGCGATGCGTGCCTGGCCATGGGCCTTACTCGCTGGGAGGCCACGCTGCACATCCTGATCCCCGAGGCCATGCCTGCCATCGTGACCGGCATCGTGCTTTCGGCCGGCCGCGTCTTTGGCGAGGCCGCGGCGCTGCTCTTTACCTCGGGCATGAGCTCGCCGGTGCGTCTGAACTTCTTGAGCTTTAACCTGTCGAGCCCCACCTGCGCCTGGAACGTGTTCCGCCCCGGTGAGTCGCTCGCCGTGCACATCTACAAGATCTATGGCGAGGGCAGCCCCGAGGCCCAGCAGATCGTTTGGGGCACCGCGGCGCTGCTGATGATTTGCGTGCTGCTGTTTAACGTAGTCGCCCGTATCGTGGGCAAACAACTGGCAAGGAAGATGACGGCCGAATGAGCGAGATAAATGCAACGCCCGCAACTGAGGCGGCATCGTCCGAGACCCAGGACTTTTTGTCGAGCGTGGGGGAGAGCGAGAAGCGCGTGCGCGCGAGCGGCAAGGCCGTGAGCGACGAGGTCGTGCTCTCCACCAAGGACGTCAACGTGTACTATGGCGACCACCATGCACTGCACAATACGTCGCTCGACTTTCACAAGGGCGAGATCACGGCGCTCATCGGGCCTTCGGGCTGCGGTAAGTCGACCTTCTTGCGTAGCCTCAACCTCATGAATCGCGAGATTCGCGGCTGCCGCATGGAGGGCGAGATCAACTATCGCGGGCGCAACGTGAACACCAAGACCGAAAACACCTACGAGCTGCGCCGTTCCATTGGCATGGTGTTCCAGCAGCCCAACCCGTTCCGCAAGTCCATTCGCGACAACATCACGTTTGCGCCTAAGCGCCACGGCATCACCGACCGCGACGAGCTCGACCGCATGGTCGAGGAAAGCCTGCGCGGCGCGGCGCTTTGGGACGAGGTCAAAGACAAGCTCGACAAGAGCGCCTACGCGCTTTCGGGCGGCCAGCAGCAGCGTCTGTGCATCGCGCGCACGCTGGCGCTCAACCCCGACGTGATTCTGTTCGACGAGCCCTGCTCGGCGCTCGACCCCATCTCGACGCTGGCGATCGAGGACCTCATGTCATCGATCGTGGCCGACCGCGCCATCGTTATCGTGACGCACAACATGGAGCAGGCGTCGCGCGTGTCCAACCGCACGGCGTTCTTCTACATGGGCGATATGGTCGAGTACGACGAGACTGACGAGATTTTCCAACGGCCCAAGGATAAGCGGCTGAATGATTACCTCACCGGCATGTTCTCCTAGTCCGGGACATGCTTGAGGCCCGCGGCGGCCACGGTTGCCACGGGACTGATTGGAGAGGCGGGTCATCTCTTTTGGGAGATGGCCCGCCTTTTTGTGTCGTGTGCGGCCCGCCTTTTCGCTGCTATTATGGACAACGTTGAATTTCTACGAAGGAGCAGGGCATATGGCGATTCTTTTGGGATGCGATTCCGTCAGCCTAGAGTTTCCCACCAAGCATATTTTCGATAGCGTGACGCTCGGCGTGGGCGAGGGCGACCGTATTGGTATTGTCGGTAAAAACGGCGACGGCAAGTCGACGCTGCTGAGCGTGCTCGCCGGCACGCTGGAGCCCGACGACGGCCGCGTGACGCATCGTCGCGGCACCACGATCGGCCTGCTCGGCCAAAAGGACCAGCTTGTCGACACCGACACCGTGCACCATGCCGTCGTGGGCGACACGCCCGAGTATGAGTGGGCGTCGAGCCCCCGCACGCGCCAGATCCTCGCCGGTCTCATTAGCGATGTGCCCTGGGAGGGCACGGTGGGCGAGCTTTCGGGTGGCCAGCGCCGCCGCGTGGACCTCGCGCGCCTGTTGATCGGCGACTACGACGTGCTCATGCTCGACGAGCCCACTAACCATCTGGACATGCGCACCATCAACTGGCTTGCACGCCATCTTAAGGCTCGCTGGCAGCGCGGTCAGGGCGCCATGCTCGTGGTCACGCACGATCGCTGGTTCTTGGACGAGGTCTGCACCAGCATGTGGGAGGTCCACGACGGCCAGGTCGATCCCTTCGAGGGCGGCTACTCGGCATACATCCTGCAGCGCGTGGAGCGCGACCGCATGGCCGCCGTCACCGAGGAGCGTCGTCGCAACATGGCGCGCAAGGAGCTCGCGTGGCTGAGCCGTGGCGCCCAGGCCCGTTCCACCAAGCCCAAGTTTCGCGTGGATGCCGCTCGCGAGCTGATCGCCGACGTGCCGCCCGTGCGCGACGAGCTGGAGCTCAAGCGCCTCGCCGTGAGCCGCCTGGGCAAGCAGGTCATCGACGTGATCGACGTGGACGCCGGCTATGCGGATACCGATGGCGCGCCCAAGCAGGTGCTCTCTGACGTGACCTGGCTCATTGGTGCGGGCGACCGCTATGGTCTTTTGGGCGAAAACGGCGCCGGCAAGTCGACCTTGCTCGATGTGATCCAGGGCAAGATCGCGCCCCTGCGCGGCCGCGTGAAGATTGGCCAGACGGTGCGCTTTGGCGTGCTGTCGCAGCAGCTCGAGGAGCTCGAACCCTACATGGGCGACACGATCCGCGAGGTGCTCGGCAACTATAAGAAGTACTACGTCATCGACGGCAAGGAGACTTCGCCCGAGAAGCTCTGCGAGCGCCTGGGCTTTACGACGCAGCAGCTCTGGAGCCGCATCGGCGATCTTTCGGGCGGCCAGCGCCGTCGCCTGTCGCTGCTGCTGACAATCCTGGACGAACCCAACGTGCTCATCCTGGACGAGCCCGGCAACGACCTGGATACCGACATGCTGGCGATTGTCGAGGATCTGCTCGACGGCTGGCCCGGCACGCTGATCCTGGTGACGCACGACCGCTTCTTGATGGAGCGCGTGACCGACCAGCAGTGGGCGCTGCTCGACGGCCACCTGACGCATATGCCCGGCGGCGTCGACCAGTACCTGCGCCTGTGCAACGCTACCGCCGAGGGCGAGCCCGTGGGCGCACCGAGCGCCAAGACCGGCACGTTCGACACCGGTGCCGCGGCAGCTGCGGCCGAAAAGCCCAAGTCGAGCGGTCAGCCCAACGGCCTGTCCAACGCCGAGCGTCAGAAGCTCCGCCGCGAGGTGAGCTCGCTCGAGCGCAAGATGGAGACGCAGCGCGCTCGCGTTGAGGAGGCCGAGGCCGCGATGGCCCAGGTCGATCCCACCAACTACACGGCGCTCGGCGAGCAGCAGGCAAAGATCGACGAGGCTCACGCCGCCATGGACGAGCTGGAGATGGCGTGGCTCGAGGCGAGCGAAAAGCTCGAGGGCGAGGAGTAGGCGAGGATGATCAAAGCCGCTTTTTTCGATATCGACGGCACGCTGCTGAGCTTTAAGACCCACCGGATTCCGGCGTCGGCGCAGCAGGTGCTCGACTGCTTTCACGAGCAGGGGATCGCGTGCGTGATCGCCACGGGCCGTCCGACCTACCAGATGCCGGACTGGCTGTTCGACCTGGGCTGGGATGCGTACATTACGCTTTCGGGCCAGCACTGCTTTGATGTCGAGGGGGTTTACCGCAGCTGTCCGATCGATCCGGACGACGTTGCAGTGATTGTGGACCAGGTGGCGCAGGGGCGCTACGACTCGCTGTGCATGCAGGGCGAGAACTCGTTTGTGAACCGCCTGTCCGAGCGCGTGGTGACGGCTGGCAGCAACGCGGGAATCGTCTACCACGAGGAGCCGTTTGAG
>JAXKFZ010000259.1:0-3482 GCA_036550635.1 Collinsella sp.
GGACAGATGCTCGAGCGCGTGGAAACGATGGCTGATGGCGTTCTTCTCGTCAGCCGTCAGCTCGGCCATGGTCTTGCCCGGCGTGTCGACCGGCAGGAACAGCGGGTCGTAGCCAAAGCCGTGATCGCCGCGGCCCTCGTGCGCGATAACGCCCTCGCAGGCGCCCTCACCATAGGTGACCAAACCGTCCGTGTCGATGAGCGCAACGACGCTCATAAAGCGCGCGGTGCGATCCTCGTCGGCCACGCCTTCCAGGTTAACGAGCAGCTTGGCGTTGTTGGCGGCATCGTCGCCGTGCACGCCCGCATAGCGCGCGCTATACACGCCCGGCTCGCCGTCCAGGGCATCAACGACCAAGCCCGAATCGTCGGCGATGGCCATGAGCCCCGTCTCCTCAACCGCGGCTTGGGCCTTGATGATGGCGTTCTCCAAAAACGTCGTGCCGTTTTCCTCGGGATCCTCAAAATCGCCCAGCTGGCCGAGCGCCACAAAGCGCACCTCGGGCATAACCTTGCCCAAAATGGCCTCGATCTCAGTGAGCTTATGGGCGTTGCCCGTTGCCACGACGATGGTCGCCGCCGGGTCGAGGGTGTCGATGTCGATCTTCTCAAGTGCCATGAGTGGTCTCCTTGTCTCTATAGCAATGCCGCGCCGAGGGCGACGAGGGCCTCTGCCTCTCCCCTCTCAATCAACGGCTGTCTTGTGCCTAGACGTCTCCGCAGATAAAACCTACCAAAATAAACCTGTCCCTTTTTGGCAGGTTAGGCGATGGCTTGGCGCTGAAGCTCGATGAGCTCGGCGATACCCTTGTCGCCCAGGTCGAGCAGGGCGTTGAGGCGTTTGCGGTCGAAGGGCGCCTGCTCGCCGGTGCCCTGGAGCTCGATCATCTCACCGGTGTCGGTGGCGACGAGGTTCATGTCGACCTCGGCATGGCTGTCCTCGGAATAATCGAGGTCAAGCAGCGTATTGCCGTCGACAACGCCCATGGAGATGGCAGCCACCTGGCCGATAAGCGGGATGCGCTCGATCTTGCCCGCCTCGACCCACATGGCGAGGGCGTCGTGCAGCGCCACCCAGGCGCCGGTGATGCTCGCTGTACGCGTGCCGCCATCGGCCTGAATCACATCGCAGTCAACGATGACGGTGTACTCGCCGAGCGCCTTCATGTTGACGACGGTACGCAGGCTGCGGCCAATGAGGCGCTCGATCTCCATGGAGCGACCCTTGCGGTTGGCGTGCTCGCGCTTGCAGCGCTTGCCGGTCGACGCCGGCAGCATGGCGTATTCCGCGGTCACCCAGCCGGCCTTAGCTCCTTTTCGCCAGCCCGGCACGCCCTCCTCGATGGTGGCGGCGCACAGCACGCGCGTGTCGCCGAACTCGGCCAAACACGAGCCGTGGGCGTGCTTCATGACGCCACGGGTGAGCTTAACGGGGCGCAACTCGTTGGCGGCGCGACCGTTGGCGCGGTTGACCTGCATGTACTCCATAGAAATTTCCTTTCGGCAAAAGATGTGGCGAAGGCTTTGGCGGCTGCCTTACATCTATTTCAGCTCATCGATATCGATATGTTCGATGCTCTTGAGCGGCTGACCAAAGATAAAGCTGCCCGCCACCGCAAACTCGGCAATGTTATCGGCCGTCGTGGCAAAACGATGCTGCGGCTCGGCGGCGTCGCCCGCCAGCTGCTCGCGGCGTGTGAGGATATCGGTCAGCTCGCGTGTGGTCTCCTCGGCGGAACTCACGACGCGCACCCCAGGCCCCAGCGCATGGCGGATAGGTCCCACCAACAGCGGGAAATGCGTACAGCCGAGCACCACGGTATCGATACCGTGGTCGCGCAGCGGCTCAACCGTGGCACCCACCAGCGCACGCACGGCAGGCGTATCGAAGATATCCTCGTTCTCAAGCCACTGTTCCTGCAGATGTGCACCCGAGGCGAGCTCGTGTTCGACAACCTCGACAAAGCTCGAGGCAGGACAGCCGTATACATCGACGCCGGCATCTAGATCCTGAATGGCGCGCGTGTAGGCGCCCGAGCGAATGGTGAGGTTGGTGGCGAGCACGCCCACGCGACGCGTACGGGTGCTGTTGATTGCCGCACGGGCACCCGGCGCGATCACGCCGATCACGGGAACGTCGAGCACCTGCTGGGCCAAACGCAAGGCCGCAGCGGTCGCCGTGTTGCAGGCGATGACCATAATCTTGACGTCGTGCTTCGACAGCCAACGGCCCGCCTGCAACGCAAACGAGCGCACCTCATCCTCGGTGCGGGTGCCGTAGGGGCAGCGCTTGGTGTCGCCGAAGTAGTAGACGGACTCGTGCGGCAGCGCCGTCGCAATCGCGCGCGCAACCGTCAGACCGCCCAAACCAGAATCGAACACGCCAATCGGGCGCGTGTCGCCTGCCGGATTCTCGATATCGGACATTACCTCACCAGTCTCTCTCGAAAAGACATGTCCAAGTGCGGCGGCGCCGCGCTACGAACGCGCCGCGACCAGCAGCTCTGCCGTCGCCGCCCAACCGTCGACAATTTTGCCGCGCGTAACGAAAGCGTTCTCGCAAGCAGCCAGGAACTCGGGCGCGCCGGCGCTCGTCAGGCCATTCTCGACCAGGCAGAACGTGCCCACGTGATCGGCCATGTAGAAGTCGGACTCGGAATCGCCGAGCGCGAGCGTCTCCTCGCGCTCGATCCCCAGGTGCTCGCAGAAGCGCGCGATGGCAACGCCCTTGTTGAGACCCGCGGGGTTGATGTTGAATGCGCGACCGTCCTCGACGCGATCGAGCTCGAGCGTCGTCGGCTTGGACAGGTGAGTCAGATGGCCGTTGCAAGCCCAGATCAGACCGCAGCCGGCCTCGTCCAGGATGGCCTGAACCTCATCGTCGGGCACATCGCCGCGCATGCCGACGGTGACCTCACGGTATTTGTAGCCGGTCGACATGTCGTTGTGATACTCGATCTTGTGCGGCCAGCGGGCAAGGATCTTCTCGCACACGCCGGTCTGCTCGATCACCTGGTGCGGCGTGAGGCCACAGGCGGGGTCGTAAGGCATGTCGCCGGTCAGATACTCCCAATCGTTGGCTTTGAGGTCGTACATAACCAGGCCGCCCATCTCACCAATGTAGGAGTTGAGGCCGAGCACGCGCGCGTCCTCGTGGATCATGGTGCGGTTGCGGCCCGAGGTGGGAACCACCTGAATACCAGCGCGAGCGAGCGCCACGACGGCCTCGACGAGTTTGGTCGAGGGGTTGCCGTCGTTGTCGCGCAGCACGCACGAGCCGGGTGCAAGCATCGTGGCATCCAGGTCGGTAAAGACGTACTTGACCTTGGCCAAGCGCTCGCGCATCTCGCCCGAAAGCTCAGCGACGGTCGGCAGGGTATTGTGGGACATGGTTACTCCGTTTACGTAGAAGGGTTTGGACTTGGACGGCATGTTTTGATTGAGGGAACACGCTTATGGCGACAGCGCACTCAGGGCGCCGCC
>JAXKFZ010000260.1:0-4922 GCA_036550635.1 Collinsella sp.
GCATCGTATTCGGACGTATCGCGGGCGCATCGGCAGCCCTCACAGCGCAGAAAGAGCCTGAGGCGGCCCTGAAGGCGGATATCACCCTCCCCCAGTACGGCATTGCCACAACAGATGCCGAACGCCTGACACACAGCCTTAAGCACACGATGAGCACCTATTGCATGATCTACAGGACCGAAACAGGCCTATCCGAGGCACTACACGAGCTTGAGGGCTTGAAGACAGAGGCAACGACCTTGAGCACACAGAAAGCCCAGGACAGCGAAGTCGCAGCCCTCGCCCGCCTGCAATCGCAGATTCAACTAGCACAGGAAATGGTCAAAGCCATGCGTAAGCGAACCGAAAGTCTCGGATCGCACTATCGAGCAGACTAAATCGATTCTCACTTTGAGTTTGATCACAACTTTTCAACATGCATCGAGCCCTGTGAGCATGATTCCTCTAAGGAGAACACGCCTACGGGGCTTTAGCCGTGTTTTCCCTAAGGGAATCACGGTGCAGACTTCGCGGCGCCGCGCCCTTACGGGTTCGACCCCATGTACGGTTAACAAAAAAGACGGCCAACTTTCGCTGACCGTCTTAACATGCTTTGGTGGGCCGTCAGGGGGTCGAACCCTGGACCTTGGGATTAAGAGTCCCCTGCTCTACCAACTGAGCTAACGACCCAAAGCTAAAGTCCGTTATAGCGGACTTTAGAGGAGATATCGTGTGGTGGGCCGTCAGGGGGTCGAACCCTGGACCTTGGGATTAAGAGTCCCCTGCTCTACCAACTGAGCTAACGACCCGATATCAACACGAAGCAAGAACTGGGGTGGGTAAAGGGACTCGAACCCTCGACCTACGGGACCACAACCCGTCGCTCTAGCCAACTGAGCTACACCCACCGTGTCCTGTGCGCTTCGCGCTCGACTATTATTGCAAGGAACGTCACGCGATGCAAGCCCCAATTTTCAAGAATTTTGAAAAGAGTTTTTCGAGACCATTTCGAGCAAATCCCACCGGTTTCATAGGAGTAAACTTGCCCCACTGCAAACCCTCGAAAGGACCGGCATGAAAGAACTCTCCAACCGCACGGCAACGTTTACCGATTCGGTCATCCGCCGTATGACGCGCATCTCCAACAAGTATGGCGCCGTCAACCTGTCGCAGGGCTTCCCCGACTTCGATCCCCCGGCGCAGCTGCTCAATAGTCTGGGCACCATCGCCACCGACCCCAAGCCGCTTTACCACCAGTACTCCATCACCTGGGGCTCCCAGGCCATGCGCGAGGCGCTCGCCGCCAAACAGGAGCACTTTATGGGCATGCCGGTGAACCCCAACGAGAATATCGTAGTCACTTGCGGCTCCACCGAGGCCATGATGGCCGCCATGATGACGGTCACGAACCCCGGCGACAAGGTCGTCATCTTCTCGCCGTTCTACGAGAACTACGGCGCTGACACCATTCTCTCGGGAGCCGAGCCCATCTATGTGCCGCTCAACCCGCCCACCTTTGACTTCGACCGCGAGGTCCTCGAGGCGGCCTTCCGCGACAACGACCCAAAGGCCATCGTCCTGTGCAACCCTTCCAACCCCTGCGGCAAGGTCTTTACGCGCGAGGAGCTCACCTTTATCGCCGACCTCTGCAAAAAGTACGACGCCTATTGCATCACCGACGAGGTATACGAGCACATCGTCTACGCACCCCATGAGCACGTCTATATGGCCACGCTACCTGGCATGTTCGAGCGCACCATCAGCTGCAGCTCGCTGTCCAAGACCTACTCCATCACCGGCTGGCGTCTGGGCTACACTATCGCCCCTGCCGAAATCACCGAGCGCATCAAAAAGGTCCACGACTTCCTCACCGTGGGCGCCGCCGCTCCCCTGCAGGAAGCCGTCGTCACCGCCCTCAACTTCGACGACAGCTATTACGATGAGGTCCTTGACCTCTATGCCGCCAAACGCGACCTGTTCTGCCAGGGACTCGACAGCATCGGTCTTGAGCATAACGTGCCGCAGGGCGCCTACTACGTCATGATGGACATCTCTGAGTTTGGCTATGACAGCGACCTCGAATTCTGCGAGGACCTCGCGTCTAAGGTGGGCGTGGGCGCCGTGCCCGGCTCGAGCTTCTTCCGCGAGCCCGTCAACCACCTGATTCGTTTCCACTTTGCCAAGCGAGACGAGACGCTTAACGCGGCACTGGAGAACCTCAAGTCCCTGCGTGATAAAATCAAACCGCGCGGGTAAGGACGGCCCGGCAACTAAAGTAACTAAAGAAGCCCCGCACCGCCTGCCGCGTTGCGAGGCTTCGTTTTATGGCGCTTTCTTAAATGGTTTAGAGCTCTATACTTTAGTCATGGAGCAACTCGTCCCAGTGAGAGGAATATTATGGAAGAGCAGCAACTTATCGGAGCGCTCGAGGCCGGCGGCACCAAGATGGTCTGCGCCACGGGCTATGCAGACGGCACGGTCCTGGAGCGTGAGCAGATCGTGACCACGACTCCGCAGGAGACCGTCGAGGCCGTCAACGCATGGTTTGCCGACAAGGGCATCGCCGCGCTGGGCATCGGCGCCTTTGGCCCCACCGCAGTCAACCCTGCCTCGCCCCAATACGGCAAGATCCTGGAGACGCCCAAAACGGCATGGCGCTACTTTGACCTGCTGGGCACCATCCAAAACGAGCTCAATATTCCCTGCGGCTACGACACCGACGTCAACGTCGCCTGCCTGGGCGAGGTCACCTTTGGTTGCGCCCAGGGCCTCACTGACGTTGTGTATCTGACCATCGGTACCGGCGTGGGCGCCGGCGTGCTCTCGGGCGGCCAGCTCGTGCACGGCATGATGCATCCCGAGGCCGGCCACATCCTGGTCACGCGCGACCCGCGCGACACCATTGGCGAGCACAGCGCCTGCCCCTTCCACGACAACTGTCTCGAGGGCCTCATCGCCGGCCCCGGCGTTAAAAAGCGCTGGGATGGCAAGAGCGCCGGAGACATGGCCGATGACTCGGAGGCCATGGACCTGCTCGCCGGCTATCTGGCACAGGCACTCATGACCTACACGCTGTGCTACGCGCCGCAAAAGATCATCATCGGCGGCGGCGTGGCCGACCACACTCCCATCGTGCCGCTCGCACGCAAAAAGTGCGCCGAGATGCTCAACGGCTATATCGTCACGCCCGAGGTCAACGACATCGATAGCTACATCGTCAACAACAGCCTCGAGGGCAAGCAGGGCATCATGGGCTGCCTGGCCCTGGGCGCACAGGCGCTTCAGTAGCAGACGCACCCACGGGGCGTGACACGCCCGGCAAATCCGACCTACGGAACGACGCCACCACGCCTCATATAAGCCCTCAAATAAAAAAGGCCGCCTAGGACCAAACAATACGTCCTAGGCGGCCTTTTTGGCGTACATCAGCGACTGTAAGAGATATCGGAGCACAACGCCCGTTGCCGCTCCACAGCAGTCGATCATCACATCGGTGATCATGCCGGCGCGTCCCGGCACAAAGAGCTGAATCGTCTCGTCGATCGAGGGAATCAGCAGCAGGAACACCGCCGTGGGCAGCAGCACGTCAAAGGTGCGCCGGCCCTCAAAATCAAAGGCGTGCGTTGCCAGAATGCCGAGCACCATATACTCGGTAAAATGCGCGCACTTGCGAACAACAAAGTTGGACACCCATTCATATGGAAGTCCCACGCCGTGCAGGAAACAGCGGATAGCTTCCATGACCGTTAGGCTCAGCGAGCCCGACCCCGAGCCGGGAACCAGCGAATTGCCCCAGATCAAGAGCGCCATCAGGCAGGTCGCGACCGCCCATTTTCGATTGATCTTAACCATGCAGAAGTTATGCCTCCGCGCGGAGCGGCGCGAAGCTGGCGGTACCGCCCTCGATAACGCTCAGATAGGCACGGCCCGTACGCTTGGCGGTAGAGGACTGCAGGCGCTCGATCTCTTCCTCGAGGATCTGATTGACGCGCTCGTGACGACGATTTTCCATAATGCCGGCGGCAATAGCCTCGGCCCGCTCAATGCTCTCACGCGAGATACGGGCGGTATCCTCGGGGAACACAGCGCTGTGACGGCCGACATAGGCGGGGGCAGCAGGCTGAGGGGCAGCGACGGGAGCGGGGGCTGCAACAGGAGCGGGCTCGTCAATCTCATCCAGAATCGCGGTGGCGGCGGCCCACATGTCCTCGTGGCCCGAGTAATCGGCCATGGGGACATCAACCTCAAGCGAGGCGTCCGGAAGGTCGCCAGTGTCGATGCGATCTTGGGCATCAATCGATGCAGTGATGGCTGCAGGCTCATCGAGGTCATCGAGGTCGATGTCCGCGGCACCGGAGATGATAGGCATGCTGGCGAGGTTTGCATTGTACGGCGCAGCCTCAGCCGCCTGCTGCTGGGCAGGAGCGCCCCAAAGCGAGCTTTCGGCGGCACGGCGGGCGGCAACGGCCTCCTCGTCCGCAGTCATGGCTTCATCAACGTACGAATTATCGGCAGAAGCGTTCGCGTCCGCCGAGGTAGCGCTGTAGGCGTTATTGGATGCCGCGTTGGCAACGAGTGCCACGAAAGCCGCAGTGCTGCCCGCAGGAGCGGCCTGGGAGCCCGATACGGCACGCGCCGCGGCGGCGATGTCGTCGCGATTGAAGGAGCCGGTCTGCCCGCCGTTGGTGAGCTCGTCGATGGCGACTTGATAGACGTCGCGCGAGCGTGCAGGGTCGCAGCTCACCGGCGAATCGTCGTCGAGCATACTGTCGATCATGGACCAAGCCTCGGCCTCGTCCATAGCATCTGCGGCTCGAGCGATGGTAGGGACACCATCATCGGCATGACGGCGCTGGAACGCACCAGTCAGGCCGGAAAGGAATGCCGAGGTAGACTGCTCCGCCTGAGCCTGAGAAGCAGAAGCCGCAGCGTAAGGAGTCGCA
>JAXKFZ010000261.1:0-3155 GCA_036550635.1 Collinsella sp.
CAACGCCGCCCAGCGCAAGCGCGCTGCGGCACAGGAGCTCGCCGAGGCCGACCGCATCAAGCGCGTCACCGAGGCGACCGCCGAGGCCGAGGCTATGGAAAAGGCGGGCGAGGGCATCGCCAACCAGCGCAAGGCCATCGCACTGGGTATCAAAGATTCGCTCGAGATCATCCAGGAGACGGGTGTCGGCAATGACGAGGCCAACCAACTGTTCATGTTTACGCAGTGGTCCGAGATGATGACGGAGTTTGCTCGCACGGGTAAAACCTCGACGGTCGTGCTGCCGAGCGACTTCTCGCAGTCGGCCTCTATGTTCGAGCAGATGCTGACCGCCGGCAAAGTTCAAAACGATTCGAAGGAGTAGACGCGCGTGAAATACACCGTCGTTTGCGTCGGTAAGCTCAAGGAGCGCTTTTGGAAGGACGCGTGCGCTGAGTACACCAAGCGCCTAGGCGCCTATGCCAAGGTGGATATCCGCGAGGTGGCCGATATCGACCCGGCTAAGGCGGGCGGCGTGGATGCCGCGCGCGACAAGGAGGGGGCGGCAATTCTTGCTGCATTGCCGTCTCGAGCGCATGTGATCCTGCTGGCTATCGAGGGCAAGGAGCGTTCGAGTGAGGAGCTCTCGGCGAGGCTCGACGATCTTATGCTGCGAGGCAGCAGCGACATCGCCTTTGTGATTGGCGGTTCGGACGGCGTGAGCGATGAGGTGCGCGCCCGCGCCGACGAGATGCTCAGCTTTGGACGCATTACCTTGCCGCATAACTTGGCGCGCGTGGTGCTGCTGGAGCAAATCTACCGCGCCTGCAAGATCAGCCGTGGCGAGCCGTATCACAAATAGGTCGGCAATACGAAACAATGGCGTGGGACAATAGCTTTCGTTTTGAAGAGCGTGTCTGAGAGGACTATGAGATATGAAGATTGGATTTGTCGGTTTTGGCAATATGGCGAGCGCTATGGCCGATGGCTGGATCGCTGCCGGTGTAGCTGCGAGCGACATGTGCGCCTGCGCGGGTCGCTACGACGCACTGGTTGAGCGCTGCGAGGCGCGCGGCATGGTCGCCTGCCACGATGCCGCCGAGGTTGTCGCCGCATCCGATATCGTGGTCGCTGCGGTCAAACCGTACATGATCGAGAAGGTATTCGCCCCGCTCAAGGATGCTCTTGCCAAAAAGGTCGTTCTGTCGGTTGCCTGGACCTGGGACAGTGCCAAGTGGGAGCAGGTCCTGCCGGGCGTCGCGCATATCTCGACGGTGCCCAACACACCGGTTTCGGTGGGCGAGGGCGTCATCGCTTGCGAGAAGGCTTCCACGCTTAGTGATGAGCAGAGCGCCGTGGTGCTTGATCTGCTTGGCAAACTCGGTGCGGTGGTCGAGCTCGATACGAGCCTGCTGTTTGTGGGCGGCACGGTGGGTGGTTGCGCTCCGGCATTTGTCGCCATGGCAATCGAGGCCCTGGGCGATGCGGCGGTCAAGCACGGTATCCCGCGTGCCGATGCCTATCGCATTGTGAGCCAGATGGTGCTAGGTACGGCAAAGTTGCAGCTTTCAACTGGTCAGCATCCTGCGGCGATGAAGGATGCCGTATGCTCGCCCGGTGGTGCCACCATCAAGGGCGTCGTTGCGCTCGAGGACGCTGGCATGCGCAGCGCCCTGGTCAAGGCAATCGACGCAACTCTCCAGTAAAACCGACCAAAAAAAGGACGGGTTTATTTTTGGCAGGTATTTTCTGCGGTTTTGTCCTTTTAGCGAAAAGCGCCCCGCAACTGGCTCAATTCCAGTTGCGGGGCGCTTGCGTTTGCCCAGATAAAACAGACCAAAATAAACCTGTCCCTTTTTGGCAGGTTAGTCCCAGAAGCTGTCTTCCTCATCCTCGGACTTGGGTCCGCGGTCGACGTACATCTTATGGGTACGCTTCTCCATTACAAAGGCAAGAATCGCAAATAACAGGATGCCGCCGGCGAAAAGGATGGCAAAACCGGTGCGGGTGCCAAACAAAAAGGAAAAAACTGCGTCCATTGGGTGCCTTCTTGCGTAGTTGAGTTGGGTCGTAAACGCTCATAAGTATATACTTGCCCATACATGTACAAGGTTGCAACCTAAATGGAATGTATATCGCCGGAGGATCTAATGCTTGATATCAAGTTTGTTCGCGAGAACCCCGATGCCATCGATGTCGCCATGGCTAACCGCCAGACGTCTTGGGATCGCGAGAAGTTCTTTGAGCTCGACGACGAGCGCCGTGCCGTCATCACCGAGGTCGAGGAGCTCCAGGCTACGCGCAACGCCGAGTCCAAGAAGATCGGCGCCCTGATGAAGGAGGGCAAGAAGGACGAGGCCGAGGCCGCCAAGGAGGCCGTGCGCGCCGTCAACGAGAAGATTGACGGTCTGGCCGAGCGCCGTACTGCTCTCGAGCAGGAGCAGTACGACTTCATGGCTCACCTGCCCAACATTCCTTGCGAGGCCACGCCGTACGGCAAGGACGAGGACGAGAATATTGAGCGCCGTCGTTGGGGCACCCCGCGCGAGTTCGACTTCGACTTTAAGCCGCATTGGGATCTGGGCACCGATCTGGACATCCTCGACTTCGAGCGCGGCAACAAGCTCTCCGGCAGCCGTTTTACCGTTCTCGGTGGCGCCGGCGCCCGCCTGGAGCGCGCCCTCATCAACTTCTTCCTCGATACGCACACCAGCCGTGGTTTTAAGGAGTGGTGGCCGCCCATCGTCGTCAAGCGTCAGACCATGTTTGGCACGGGTCAGCTGCCCAAGTTCGAGGACGACGCCTATCACGTCTCGGGCGACAACTTCCTGATCCCCACCGCCGAGGTCGTGCTCACCAACCTGCACGCCGGCGAGGTCCTCGACGCCGACACCCTGCCGCGCCGCTACACCGCCTTCACCCCCTGCTTCCGCGAGGAGGCCGGTTCCGCCGGTCGCGACACCCGCGGCATCATCCGTCAGCACGAGTTCGACAAGGTCGAGATGGTCAAGTTCGCTAAGCCGGAGGAGTCCGACGAGGAGCTCGAGAGCATGACCGCCGAGGCCGAGTACCTGCTGCAGCAGCTGGGCCTTCCGTATCGCGTGATTAGCCTGTGCACCGGCGACTTGGGCTTCTCTGCCCGTCAGACCTACGACGTCGAGGTCTGGCTGCCGAGC
>JAXKFZ010000039.1:0-3772 GCA_036550635.1 Collinsella sp.
CTACGAGCAGCGCAACTTTGTGTATGAGGCGCTCAACAAGATTGACGGCATCTCGGTGGTTAAGCCGCGTGCAGCGTTCTACATCTTCCCCAAGATGGATGTGAAGAAGTTCAACATCACCGATGACGAGCAGTTCGCCCTCGACCTGCTGCACGAGAAGAAGATCCTGATCACGCGCGGCGGCGGCTTTAACTGGGCCGAGCCCGACCACTTCCGTATCGTGTACCTGCCGCGCATGGAAGTACTCAAAGAGTCGCTCGAAGACCTCGCCGACTTCTTTGATCATTACCGCCAAAGCTAATTAGTTCCGCCGTTCTACCGAACGGCGGACCGCTTGACGCTACGCGAGCCGCATTCACGCCAATCTGACGTTCAATTTCGAGGGCGCGACCAGAAGGTCAGCGCCCTCTCATTTCACGTCACCTTGGCGCAAATGCGGCTCGCTCGCTGTCGTGTGCTCAACCCGCGGCGTTATCACGATCCGCATTTAACGGAGCAAAGCCGATTATTTTTCTTGGCTGTCTAAATAACGATTCCGCAACAGTGGTCGATTTCGTGCTGGATGATTTCGGCGGTGTAGCCCGAGAAGTTTTTGATGCGGTGGACGAAGTTCTCGTCCAAATACTCAACCTTAATGCGGCGATAGCGGGTGCAGGGACGCTCTCCGACGAGCGAAAGACATCCTTCGCTCGTTTGATAGGCATTGACCTGCTCAAGAATTTGCGGGTTGTACATGAGCAGCGCCCTGTTGCCGTCTTTTACGCAGATGACGCGTTTGCGCACGCCGATCATGTTGGCAGCGAGGCCCACGCACTCGTGCTCATGCTCGTGGAGCGTATCCAGGAGGTCTTGCCCGATCACGGCGTCGTCGGGTCCCGCGTCTTCGGAAGGTAGGCGTAAAAAGAACTCGGATTTCATGATGGGCTTAATCATGGCGGGCTCCTTAAGGTGGACACGTTTGGTTCAGGTCATGATACCGCGACATGTCGCATTAATGTGTGCACATAGATTCTGCAGCTAGATTGGATGGCGACACCATAAACTAATGGACGTTTTGCCGAGAGGCATGAATGTTTAAAGCGCAAAGAGTGCGCGACGGGCCCCGCGAATGGGGCGATGATGCCCGAGAGGGCCAAGAAGGAGTCTCATGTCTGAGAACGAAGAGATCATGAACGAGACCGAGAACGAGACCATGGCTGCCGAGGTCGAGGCAGTCGAGACCGTGGAGACCGAAGCTGCCGAGGTTGAGGCTGCTGACGAGGTTTCCGCCGAGGAGGAGGCCGAGGTTGTCGAGGCCGCCGTTGATTACGATGACGAAGAGCTGATGGACAAGATGCAGAAGGCCGCCCGCCTGCTGCGTAGCCGTCGCTTTGCTATTTCCAAGGAGGAGGAGGCCAAGGCCGAGCGCATGGCGAACATCGAGCGCGCCATCAAGCTTCTTGACCTCAAGCCCAAGATGGAGCAGAAGGAAATGTCCGACCTGCTGGGCATGCGCCTTCGTGAGCTCGATGGCCTGATGGCCGAGGCCGAGGCTGCCGATCTGGTCGGCCGCATCGACGACGCCGAGGGCGATATGCGCAAGATCGTTGTCTTCGCTGCCGAGGATGCCGCTGAGGGCCTGGTCGAGCTTGCCAACAAGAAGGAGAAGCTCCTGCCCGAGCTTTCTTACGAGGAGGCCACCGAGCTGATGGCCGCTCTCGATAAGGTTATCGCTCCGCTCGTCGCCATGGGCCTGGACGAGGACCGCGGTCCTCGCGGCGGCCGTGACGATCGCGGTGGCCGTGGCGGCGACCGTGGCGGTCGCGGCGGCTTTGGTGATCGCGGTGGCCGTGGCGGCGACCGTGGCGGTCGCGGTGGCGATCGCGGTGGCCGCGGCGGCTTTGGTGACCGTGGCGGCGACCGTGGCGGTCGCGGTGGCTTTGGTGGCAACCGTGGTGGCTATGGCGACCGCGGCGGCAACCGTGGTGGCTTCGGCGGCAACCGCGGTAACGACCGCGGTGGTCGTGGTGGCGACCGTGGCGGCCGCAACGGTGGCGGCTTCCGCGGCAACCGCTTTTAGGGGTTACGCGGTTCTACGAACCGCGTAACTAGTTGACGCTGCGCGCCCACCAGAGCGACACTTGTCATTCAAAGAGGACGGCATGACCAGAAGGTCTATGCCGTCCTCTTTTCATGCCAATTTATTCGCTCTGGCGGGCGCTCGCTGTCGGTACCAAAACATCGGCGTTGCCTTGATTCAAACTTGCCAAAAGGTAGTCATTGGGGACGTTCTTAAATGACTAGTCGTTGGGGACGTTCTTGTTTGACTAGTCGTTTAAGAACGTCCCCAACGACTACATAGCATGAGAGTGGATAATCTCCCGGTTTCGAGCCTGCATTCAAGCTCAAAGTGGGAGATTGTCCGCTCTCGTTTCGTTTGTTGATTTCGATGTCTACATTTGTAGGAACAGTTCGTGGAGGCGGGTGTCTTCATCGAGTTCGGGGTGGAAGGTTACGCCGAGCTGGTTGCCCTGGCGGGCGGCGACGATGCGTCCGTCGACTTTCGCTAAGGCCTTGGCGTCGCCGTGGACCTCGGCGATGCGGGGCGCGCGGATAAACGTCAGCGACACTTCACCGTCGATGCCGGCTACCTGTCCCTTGGTTCGAAAGCTGCCGAGCTGCCTGCCGTAGGCATTGCGCTCGACAAGTACATCCATGGTTGCCAAACGCGGCGTGCCCTTATCGTCATGGGCGGCAAGATCGTGAGCCAGCAGAATCAGGCCGGCGCAGGTGCCCAGGACGGGCATGCCTTCAACGATACGGGCACGAAGCTCCTCGAGCATGCCCAACTCATCAAGCAGCTTCCCTTGAACGGTGGACTCGCCGCCGGGAAGTACTAGACGGTCAAAGTCCTGCTTCAAATCGGCCGCCTGCCTCAGCTCAATACAATGTGCGCCCAGCTCGGATAGCCTTGCCTCGTGCTCGGCAAAAGCACCTTGGACCGCCAGCACGGCGACCGTCTGGTCTGCATAATCGCTCATGTGCGATCCTTTCTGTTGGACTAGCGCCCGCGCTCCTCCATGATAATCTCGATCTCGTCGGCGTTGATGCCCACCATGGCCTCGCCCAGGTCCTCCGAAAGCTCGGCAATGAGCTTGGCATCGGTGAAGTTGGCCACGGCCTTGACGATGGCGGCGGCGCGCTTGGCCGGGTCGCCGCTCTTAAAGATGCCCGAGCCCACAAAGACGCCTTCGGCGCCCAGCTGCATCATCAGCGCGGCGTCGGCGGGGGTCGCTACGCCGCCGGCGGCAAAGTTCACGACGGGAAGCTTACCCGTGGCATGGACCTCACGCACCAGCTCGACCGGAACCTGCAGTTGCTTGGCTGCCTCGAAGAGCTCGTCGTCACGCAGGGCAACAACGTCGCGAATCTGCTTTTGGATCTTGCGCATGTGACGCACGGCCTGAACGACGTCGCCCGTACCCGGCTCGCCCTTGGTGCGAATCATCGTGGCGCCCTCGGCAACACGGCGCAGCGCCTCGCCAAGATCGCGGGCGCCGCAGACAAACGGCACGTCAAACTGGGTCTTGTCGATGTGGTAGACATCGTCGGCGGGGGAGAGAACCTCGGACTCATCGATGTAGTCGATATCGATGGCCTGCAGGACCTGCGCCTCGACAATGTGACCGATACGGCACTTGGCCATGACGGGGACGGAGACTGCCTCCTGGATGCCCTTGATCATCTTGGGGTCGCTCATGCGCGAGACGCCGCCTGCGGCACGGATGTCGGC
>JAXKFZ010000262.1:0-2194 GCA_036550635.1 Collinsella sp.
ACGGTGTACTTCGGGAACAGGCCCGCTGGCAACTATCTGCCAGCGGGCCTGTTCCTGTTTCGGTGAGGATTCAGCCTCACCGTCTATGTTGTGCGAAGGCGCTTTGCCTAGTACACCATGCCCATGGCGTCCTGAACCTCGGCCAGGGTCTGCTCGGCAATCTCGTTGGCGCGACGGTTGCCCTCGTGCAGCACGTCCTTCACGTAATCCAGATCGTTCTCGTAGCGCTGGCGACGCTCGCGGATCGGTGCGAAGTACTCGTTGACGGCCTCGGTCACGTACTTCTTGAGCTGGCCGGAGCCGCCCATACCGATCTCCTCGGCAATTTCGACCTCGGAGCGACCGGTGCAGATGGCAGCCGTCGAAAGCAGGCCGGACACGCCGGGGCGGTTCTCGGGATCGAACGTGATCATGCGCTCGGAGTCGGTCTGGCTCTTCTTGATGCGCTTGGCCGTCTCCTCGGCGGTCATCGAGATGTTGATGGCGTTGCCGTAGCTCTTGCTCATCTTGCGACCGTCCAGGCCCGGCAGCAGCGGGGTCTCGGACAGCAGTGCGTCGACCTCGGGGAACACCTTGCCGTAGCGGTTGTTAAAGCGGCGGGCGATGGTGCGGGTGAGCTCGATGTGCGGCAGCTGGTCGCGACCGACCGGCACCACGTTGCCCTTGCAGAACAAGATGTCGCAAGCCTGGTGCACCGGGTAGGTGAGCAGAAGGCCAGTGAGCTCGTGGCCCGAGGCCTCCATCTCGGCCTTGACCGTGGGGTTGCGCGCCAGCTCGGCCTCGGAGACCAGCGACAGGAACGGCAGCATGAGCTGGTTGGCGGCGGGTACGGCGGAGTGCGCGTAGATCATGGTCTTGTCGGGGTCGATGCCGCAGGCAAGGTAGTCCATGACCATGTTGTACACGTTGTCCTGGATGTGCTCGGTCGTATCGCGGTCAGTGATGACTTGGTAGTCGGCGATGAGCACGTTGGTCTTGGCGCCCATGTTCTGCAGCTCAACACGGCCCTTGAGGGTGCCGAAGTAGTGACCCAGGTGCAGACGGCCGGTGGGGCGGTCACCGGTGAGCATGGTGAACTTCTCGGGCGTTTTGGCCAGGCCCTCGCGAATGGCGTTGCTCTTTTGCAGCGCGACTTCGTAGCTGTTCTCGTTTGGCATGATTGCTCCTAACGTATGTTCATGGGTCAAGATGATAACGCGTTTATTGGAGGGGCGGGTCGTAAGTAGGCGAGGGGCGGCATGTGCAATGGGTGCGGTGTGGCTGCGCATGGCCAGCGGCACCTGGGCACATGCTCGGCAGCTTACCCTAGAGCTTATGGTGGCGCTCTTCTTTACGGTCCTCGGCTGCCTGCTCCTCCTGCTTAAAGGCGGGATCGTCGGGGGTGACGAGCTCGTCCTCGTGCGTGCGCTTGTTGTAATGGTGGCGCAGCACGGGCTCAAACAGATGCAGGTGCTTGGCGAAGGCCGCCGAGCCAATGGCGAGCACGGTAAAGATGAGCACGCGCATGGGGACCTCGACCTGATTGATGGCGGCGGCGCCGGCCGAAAGCATAATGCACCAGGCATAGATGAGCAGTACGGCCTGCTTTTGGTTGTAGCCCTCTTGAATGAGGCGGTGGTGGATGTGGCCCTTGTCGGCCTGCCCAATGCTAATGTGGGCGCGCTTGCGGCGCACGATGGCGCTAAACGTGTCGATGATGGGCACGCCGGCAACGATGAGCGGGATGATAAGCGAGGTGAGCGCGGCGGTGCGGCTCACGTTGAGCAGCGAGATGGAGCCCAGTGCAAAGCCCAGAAGCAGCGACCCCGAGTCGCCCAAGAAGATGCTTGCGGGGTTGAAGTTGTAGCGCAAAAAGGCCAGACAGGCGCCAAAGAGCGCAATGGAGAGCGCGGCGGCGTCGATGCGGCCCGAAAGAACGGCCATCGAAAACATGGTGAACGAGGCGATGCCGCAGATGCCCGTGGCCAAGCCGTCGAGGCCGTCGATGAGGTTAATGATGTTGGTGAATGCCACCAGATAGATTACGGTGATGGGGTAGGCGAGCCATCCGAGTATGATCTCGCCGGGGGCAAACGGGTTGACGATGACGCCGATTTTTAGGCCGCCGATACAGGCGATGAGCGCGGCGAGGACCTGTCCGGCCAGCTTTTGCTTGGGCTTGAGCTGGAAGACGTCGTCGATAGCGCCGGTCGCA
>JAXKFZ010000263.1:0-2554 GCA_036550635.1 Collinsella sp.
AGAACCCCTCATAATTAATGCGTCTGCAAAATGACTAATTGCTTTGACCTGCTGAAACACTATATGTTGTGTTTGACCTAAAAAAAGAATACAGGATATAGATGCCTCTTTGTCGTATGATAGATGGCGGACAGAGAACGAGAACCTTATTCGCCCCATTTGGACACGTCTTTGAGCCGCTTGATCGGCCGCGAGGATTGTCCGCATGAGGACTTATGGTTTATCGAGAACACAGATTGCGCGACGGCGCCGCAAGACAGGGGCAAGCCCTGCCGGGTATCGTTTGGCTCTGAAGCGCGATGAGGCTACGATGCGAAAGAGGCAAGAGGATGAAGATCATCAAGCGCAGCGGCACCGAGGTTGTCTTTGACATCGATAAGATCGTCAATGCCATCCGTGCCGCAAACTTGGAGGTCGAGGAGAGCTCTCGTCTTACCGACCGCCAGGTGGTTTACGCGGCGCAAAACGTCGCCGAGGCATGCGAGAACGCGGGCCACACCGTTTCGGTCGAGGAGATTCAGGATCTGGTCGAGGACGAGATTATGCGTCTCGACTGCTACGAGGTTGCCCGCCACTACATCATCTATCGCTATGTTCAGAGCCTGAAGCGCCAGAAGAACACGACCGACGACAAGATTCTGTCGCTGATTGAGTGCAACAACGAAGAGGTCAAGCAGGAGAACTCCAACAAGAACCCGACCGTCAATTCCGTTCAGCGTGACTACATGGCCGGCGAGATCTCCAAGGACCTGACGCAGCGTGTGCTGCTGCCCCAGGAGATTGTGGATGCTCACAATGAGGGCCTGATTCACTTCCATGATTCGGACTACTTTGCCCAGCACATGCACAACTGCGATCTGGTGAACCTGGAGGACATGCTCCAGAACGGCACTGTTATCTCGGGTACGCTGATCGAGAAGCCGCACAGCTTCTCGACCGCCTGCAACATCGCGACGCAGATCATCGCCCAGGTTGCTTCCTCCCAGTACGGAGGCCAGTCGATTTCGCTGACCCATCTTGCCCCGTTCGTCGAGGTGAGCCGTCAAAAGATTCGCGGCGAGGTCGCTCGCGAGCTCGAGGAGCTCGGTGTCTCTGCGTCTGCCGAGAAGGTCCGTGAGGTCGTTGAGGACCGTCTGCGTGACGAGATCCGTCGCGGCGTCCAGACGATTCAGTATCAGGTCGTGACCCTTATGACCACCAATGGCCAGGCGCCGTTCGTGACGGTCTTTATGTATCTTAACGAGGCCCGTACGCCTCAGGAGAAGCACGACCTTGCCATGATCGTGGAGGAGACGCTTCGCCAGCGCTACGAGGGCGTTAAGAACGAGGCCGGCGTATGGATCACCCCGGCATTCCCCAAGCTTATCTATGTACTCGAGGACGATAACGTTCACGAGGATTCCCCGTACTTCTACCTGACCCAGCTGGCTGCCAAGTGCACTGCCAAGCGCATGGTGCCCGATTACATCTCCGAGAAAAAGATGCGCGAGCTCAAGCTGTCGAAGGGCGAGACCGCGGGTAACGGCGACTGCTATACCTGCATGGGCTGCCGCAGCTTCTTGACGCCCGACCGCTCGGGCAACGGCTTTAACAACGTTGCCAACGCGCTGAACTACGACCCGAACAAGCCCAAGTACTATGGTCGCTTTAACCAGGGCGTCGTGACCATCAACCTGCCCGATGTCGCGCTGAGCTCGCACCAGGATATGGACAAGTTCTGGAAGATCTTCGACGAGCGCCTTGAGCTGTGCCACCGCGCCCTGCTGTGCCGTCATGAGCGTCTGATGGGTACGCTTTCGGATGCCGCACCGATTCTTTGGCAGTACGGTGCCCTCGCCCGTCTGAAGAAGGGCGAGACGATCGACAAGCTGCTCGTGGGCGGTTACTCCACCATTAGTCTGGGTTATGCCGGCCTGTATGAGTGCGTCAAGTATATGACGGGCCACAGCCACACCGAGAAGGAGGGCACGCCCTTTGCCATGGCCGTCATGCAACGCATGAACGACAAGTGCGCCGAGTGGAAGGCCGAAAGCGATATTGACTTCTCGCTGTACGGTACCCCGCTTGAGTCGACGACCTACAAGTTCGCCAAGTGCCTGCAGCGTCGTTTTGGCATCATCCCGGGCGTGACGGACAAGGGCTACATCACCAACAGCTACCACGTCCATGTGTCTGAGGAGATTGATGCTTTCGATAAGCTCAAGTTCGAGGGTATGTTCCAGCAGCTTTCGCCGGGCGGTGCCATCTCCTACGTCGAGGTTCCCAACATGCAGGACAACCTCAAGGCTGTCATTCGCGTGATGCAGTACATCTACGACAACATCATGTACGCCGAGCTCAACACCAAGAGCGACTACTGCCAGGTGTGCGGCTACGATGGCGAGATCAAGATTGTCGAGGACGATGGCAAGCTGGTGTGGGAGTGCCCCAACTGCGGCAACCGCGACCAGGAGAAGATGAACGTCGCTCGTCGTACGTGCGGCTACATCGGTACCCAGTTCTGGAACCAGGGTCGAACCGAGGAGATCCGCGACCGCGTGCTGCATCTCTAATA
>JAXKFZ010000040.1:0-5883 GCA_036550635.1 Collinsella sp.
ATCGAGCAGGCGCTTGAGCGCTTTGGCGGTACGGGAACGCGTGTCTACGCCGCGATTCGAGCCGCACAACAGGGCACTGAGCAGGCGCGTGAGACCGCCGTTCGCCTGCACAAGGCATGTGAGCGCCATAACCAATTGTGGTGTGGCGGCGTTGCCATCTGCGCTGGCAGCGGCATTGCGGCGCTTCGTCGCTCCCCGCGCATGGGACTCTTGCGGCGACCGTTTTCGGAGGCCATGGACAAGCTCGTGGGCGCCGTTCGTATGGGGTGTTCCGTCGAACACGCGCAGAAGCTCAGTGGCGCCGCAACGGGCGGCGTCGACACCGACGGCATGGTGCGCGCCACGCCTGCACTGCCCACACCGATCTGGCACGCCGTTATGAGGCATCTTGCCGAGCACTCAAACTGCTAAATCGAAAAAGCCTGCCAATCAGCGGCGCCGCTCCAACGCTCGACAAGGCGTTCCAGACGCCACGCCGCATTGGCGGGACTTGTCGACGGCAGAACGATGGCCGGCAGCCCGGTGCGCTCTTGTAGATAGCGCTTGTAGAGCCGGCCAGCTGTACCACCGTTGCATATCACCTGCTCAATGGGAGCTGCGCCGGTAATGCGCTCGATATGTGCCGGCACAACGTTGCGGATGCTCGCGTCGCTCGAGCCCTTAATGTCGCAGCTCTCGATTGCATCCCACAGGGCCACGCCGCCGTTCAGCAGCATGGCCCGCTTGGCGGCAATGGAGGCATCGAGCGTCGCGGGCTCACCGCTTGCCAAAGGATCGCCCTCGTTGGGCGGCACAGGCGTACCGAGGCACGTGGCCATCACACGCCAAAAGCGATTCTGAGGGTTGCCGTAATAAAAGGCATTAGCGCGCGACAGCACCGAGGGAAACGATCCGAGCACCAAAACGCGCGAGTGCTGGTCGAACACGGGCTCAAACCCATGCTCAATATGTTGATAGCCCTCGTCAGACGCTGCCATGGCCTAGGCCCTCAACAGATAGCGCACCTCGTAGGGCGCAAGCTCAAGGGAGCCCGCCAGCTCGACCGTGGGCACGCCGTCGGCAAGCAAATCGACAAAGGAGCCGTTGAGCTCGCCGGCGCCAAAGGTGTAAGGCTCGTCCACGGCGTTCACCGCCACGAGCACCGTCGCGTCGTCGCAGGCGCGCTCGAACAGCAGCTGCTTGTTCTGGATCACCACATTGCGATAGGCACCGTAGTTGAGAGCACGGGCCGCCGCGTCGTTTGCCGAGCGCAGGTGCGCCAGCTGCGTGATGAAGGCCGTCAGCTCGTTGGGCGCAGGCTCATCGAGCGCAGGGCGCAGCGCCCAGTCGCCATCGGGGCCGCCCTTTTCACCAGCAATTCCCCACTCGCTGCCATAGTAGACGCACGGAATGCCCGGCATGCCAAAGAGCATGCCATAGGCGGGACGCAGGCACGACTTGTCGGTGAGGATGCTCGCCAGGCGCGGCACGTCGTGGTTGTCGACAAACGACAGCAGGTGTTTGCCGCGGTAGATGCACCAGGGGTCGCCGCCAAACTGGCGATGCAGCGAATGGGCGATCTCGAACATGTTGACCGAGTTAAAGCTGGAGTACAGGCCCTTGTAGCACTCGTAGTTGGTGCAGGAGTCGAGCATCTCGTCGTTGACGATTTGGTTGTAGTCGCCGTGGAGCGTCTCGCCAATCAGCACAAAGTCGGGCTTGAGCTCACGGGTAAAAGCGTGCAGGCGGCGCATGAAGTCGCGGTCGAGCATATAGGCAACGTCCAAGCGCAGGCCGTCGACGCCAAAGACCTCGGCCCAGCGACGCACGGACTCAAGCAGGTAATTGACCACGGCGGGGTTTTGCAGGTTGAGCTTCACAAGCTCAAAATGGCCCTCCCAGCCCTCATACCAAAAGCCGTCGCCGTAGCACGAGTCACCGTCAAAGCTGATGTGGAACCAATCCTTGTACGGCGAATCCCACTTGCGCTCCTGCACATCGCGGAAGGCCCAAAAACCGCGGCCGACGTGGTTGAAGACGGCATCGAGCACCACGCGGATACCGTGGGCATGCAGTGTGTCGCACACGGCGGCAAAGTCGACATCCCCACCCAGGCGGCGGTCGATATGGCGCAGGCTGCGCGTATCGTAGCCGTGGCTATCGGACTCGAGCGGCGGGTTGATGAGCACAGTGCCAACGCCGAGTTCCTGCAGGTAGTCGGCCCATTTGGCAATCTTCATGATGGGCGCATCGGGGCTAGCTGTGGCATCGGCGGCCTGGGCGAGCTCATCCTCGGCAACAGGGGCGGCGTTTTCGCGCGGAGCTCCACAAAAGCCCAGCGGATAGATCTGATAGAACGTCGTCTCGTATGCCCACATAGCAACCTCCCGGTAAGCTCAACACAACGACATCCATTGTATGCCCAGCGTGCACCCCCTTCCCCAAAATAAGTTGCGGTGAAATACGGACTGTTTGCCAGGTTTATTGGGCTAAACAATCCGTATTTCACCGCAACTGATGAGGGGATATGGTTAGGCGACGGGCTTGGCGCGGCGGATGGCCGGAAACAGCACGGTGATGGCGAGGATGACGCCCACGACGGCAATCGCCCCGCCCACAAAGCCGATCCAGGCGATACCGGGACCCGAAACCACGGCTCCGCCGATCGCGGTACCCGTGCCGATACCGAGGTTGAACAGGCCCGAGAAGATCGACATGGCGACGGCCGACGAATCTGCCGGCGTGTGCTTGATGAGCTCGGCCTGAAACGCCACGTTAAAGGCCGTGGCGCAGCAACCCCACAGTGCGCAGACGGCAAGCACTGTCACGAGCGACGATGCGGCCGGCCCCATGAGCAGCAGGGCCACCGGCACGCCGGAGAGCGTGATAGCCAAGAACGGGAAGCGATGCCCATCGAACAGGCGGCCAAACAGCCAGCTTCCGAGCAAACCAGAGCAGCCAAACGCCGTCAGCGTCATGGTGATGGCGCCCGCATCGACATGCGCGACCTGCGCCAGGAAGGGCTCGATATAGCTGTAGCTTGCGTAATAGCCGGTCGCCATAAAGACCGTGACCGCGTAGAGCGCGATCAGGAACGGGTTCTTGAGCAGCTCGGGCAGCTGTTTGAGCGTAAAGCGCTCGCCCGCCGGCATGGTTGGAAACACGGTCGCCTGGTAGACGACCGCGACAGCAGACAGCGCTCCGACCACGGCAAACGTCATACGCCAGCCCACGGCCAGGCCAATGGCGCGACCGAGGGGCAGGCCAAAGATCTGCGCGATGGACGAGCCCGTAGCGATCATGCTGATGGCGAGCGCGCCGTGGCGAGTGTCGACCAGGCGCGAGGCCATAATCGAGGCAACTGACCAGAACACGGCATGTGCGCAAGCGACCACCAGGCGCGCGCAGACCAGGATGGGATAGGTCGGCGCCACAGCGGACAGGAACTGACCGAGCGAGAACACAGCCAGCACGCCCAGCAGCATCCGCTTGAACTCAAAGCGCGAGGCGAACACCATGAGCGGCAGCGACAGCAGCATGACGCCCCAGGCATAGACCGAGATCATGATGCCCGCCTGGGCCTCGGTGAGCGAGAACGACGCGGCGATATCAGTCAAAAGGCCAATGGGCATAAACTCCGACGTGTTGAACACGAACGCACAGCAGGTGAGCCCGACGAGTGGGAGCCACTGCTTGAGCGTGGTGCCGTCTTGCCTTGTCTGAGTCATATATAACGTCTCCAATCGTTTTGAGCGGAGGCGATTATATAGCAACGGCCCCGCATCCGTCAGTACAGATGCGGGGCCGAAAACAATTCGATACACAGAGGTTGCGCCGTCAATTCATAACTAAGCCAACCCCAGCAATATGCCCGCCGAATGCACGACAAACGCCACGATCCAGGCAACGGCGACCTGAAACGCGAATACGGCCACGGCATAGCGCGCGCCCAACTCGCTCTTGACAGCGCCGATAGCGGCCACGCAAGGCGGGTACAGCAGCGTAAAGACCAAGAACACGTAGGCGGTAAACGGCGAAAACATGGTTGACAATGCCGCGGGCGAGGTTGCACCCAAAAGCACCGTGAGTGTCGAGATGACACTCTCCTTGGCGATAAGTCCGGTGACGAGCGCCGTCGAGGCGCGCCAGTCGCCAAAGCCGAGCGGGGCCAACACCGGCGCGATGATGCTACCCAGACCGGCAAGCAGGCTTTGCGACTGGTCGGCGACCACATTAAAGCGGATATCGAACGTCTGCAGGAACCAGATGACCACCGTAGCGGCAAAGATAATGGTAAAGGCCTTGGTGATGAAGTCCTTGGCCTTATCCCATGCCAGCATCACCGTCGTCTTGACGCTCGGCAGGCGGTAATTGGGAAGCTCCATGATAAACGGCACCGGGTCGCCCTTAAATGCCGTGCGGTTGAGCACCAAAGCCGCGATACAGCCGACCACGATACCGATCAGATAGAGCGAGACCATGGCGGGAACCGTCGCCTGCGGGAAAAACGCCCCGCACAGCAAGCCGTAAACCGGCAACTTGGCTGAGCAGCTCATAAACGGCGTGAGCATGACCGTCATCTTGCGGTCGTGCTCGGATGGGAGCGTACGGGTCGACATGATAGCCGGCACGGTGCAGCCAAAACCGACGAGCATGGGCACAAAGCTGCGGCCCGACAGGCCAAAGCGACGCAACACCTTATCCATGACAAAGGCCACGCGCGCCATGTATCCGGAGTCTTCCAGAATGGAGAGGAACAAAAAGAGCACGACGATAATCGGCAGGAAGGTCAGCACGCTGCCCACACCCGTAAGCACGCCGTCGACAGCCAGCGAGCGCACTACGTCGTTGGTGCCGAACGCCTTGAGACCCGCATCGGCCGAGGCGATGACGGCAGCGATGCCGTCCTCCATGAGCCCTTGCAACGCCGCGCCGATCACGCCAAACGTCAGCCAAAAGACGAGGCCCATGATCACCAGGAACGCCGGAATGGCTGTGTAACGACCTGTCAGGATGCGGTCAATCTTGACGGAGCGCACGTGCTCGCGGCTTTCGTGCGGCTTGACGACGCAACGCCCGCACACGTCGCCGATAAAGCTAAAACGCATATCGGCCAACGCAGATAGGCGGTCGGTGCCGGCCTCGCCCTCCATCTGGGTAATGATGTGCTCGATAGCGTCGAGCTCATTGCGATCCAGGTGAAGCGCCTCGGTTACCAGCTCATCGCCCTCGACCAGTTTGGTCGCCGCAAAGCGCACCGGAATGCGCGCCGTCACGGCATGGTCCTCGATCAGGTTAGCAATACCGTGGATGCAGCGATGCAGCGCACCGCCGTCCGGACCGTCGGGCGCACAAAAGTCCAGGCGACCAGGGCGCTCGCGGAACCGTGCCACATGCAGGGCGTGGTCCACCAACTCGCCGATGCCCTCGTTGCGGGCAGCGCTAATGGGGACAACGGGCACGCCCAACAGGCTCTCGAGCAGGTTGACGTCCACGGCGCCGCCGTTGGCGGTCACCTCGTCCATCATGTTGAGCGCGATGACCATAGGACGGTCAAGCTCCATGAGCTGCAGTGTCAGGTACAGGTTACGCTCGATGTTGGTGGCGTCAATGATGTCGATGATGGCGTCCGGGCGCTCGTCAAGGATGAACTGACGGCTCACGACCTCTTCGCCTGTGTACGGCGACAGGGAGTAAATGCCAGGCAGATCGGTAACGCTCGCCTCGGGATGGTTACGGATGGTGCCATCTTTGCGGTCGACAGTCACGCCGGGAAAGTTACCGACGTGCTGGTTGGAGCCCGTCAGCTGGTTGAATAACGTGGTCTTGCCGCAGTTTTGGTTGCCGGCGAGGGCAAAGTGCAGCGGCGCGCCCTCGGGCACGGCCGTCTTTGCCGCACGGGGC
>JAXKFZ010000264.1:0-2663 GCA_036550635.1 Collinsella sp.
CGAGGAGCTCGCTGCCGAGGCTGAGGTCGAGGAGGCCGCTGAGGTCGCCGAGGCCGAGACCGCCGAGGTCGAGACTGAGGCTGCTGCCGAGTAGCATTTGCTGCAACGCAACAATCTTGTTCTAAGAAGGGCGCTCTGGGAAACCAGGGCGCCCTTTTGTTTTTTGCGCTGAGTGAGTGTCATGGTGAACGTTGCGTCGAAGTCCTATATACAGGACCGTTCATCCGTTTGGTTCGGTGATGATTGGCGGCGCGCGGCGCGTTTTGGGACCGTGGCTGATACTATGGATGCTCGCAAGCGATATGAATGAGGATGCTCATGGCATATGACGATAGGGAGACGGGGCTGACGGTCGAGGACCGCGGCTCAAAGTTGGGTCTTCCCCAAAACCAAGATGCAGAGGCCAATGTACTGGCCGCTATGCTGCTATCGCCCGAGGTGGTCGAAGAGGCCCAGGTCGAGCTGCAGCCCGATGATTTCTACCGGCCCATTCATAAGACCATCTACACCGCGATGGTCGATATGTACAACAGCCGCATTCCCATCGACTCCATCTCGCTGATCGATTACCTGCGAAGCATCAACAAGCTCGATGCCGTGGGCGGCGAGGCCTACATTTTGGAGCTGATGGGTCAGACTCTGTCGCTCGTGAACTGGCAGCACCATGCCGCCATCGTTCGTCGCGATTCGATGCTGCGCGAGCTGATCGGCGCCACCAACGAGATCAACGCGCTGGCCTATAACGCCCCTACCGACACCAAAGAGGTCGTGGAGCTGGCCGAGAGCAAGCTGCTCAAGGTTACGGCGCGCGAGGTCAAGTCGAGCTACAAGACGCTGACCGAGTTTATGGTCGAGGCCTATAACGAGGCCGAGGAAGTGTGCCAGGCCGGTGGCCAGGCTGCGGGCGTGCCCACGGGCTTCCCGTCGCTCGACCGCATGCTCATGGGCTTCCGCGAGGGTCAGCTCATCATTATCGGCGCCCGTCCTGCTGTAGGTAAGACGTCGTTCGCTCTGAACCTGGCACTTAACGCTGCCGCTGCTGGTTATACCGTCGGCTTCTTCTCGCTGGAGATGTCGGGCAAGGAAATTGCCCAGCGTCTGATTTGCGCCTACGCCATGATCTCGATCAGTGACTTCCGCATGGGCCGCATTAGCCCCGAGCAGTGGGCCAATATCAACGAGGCCACGCAGACCTTGTCCAAGCTCGATATTCTGATTGACGATACGCCCGGCACCACAGTGACCGAGATTCGCGCCAAGAGCCGCCGCATGCTCCATAACAAGGAGAAGGCAATCATCATCCTGGACTACCTGCAGCTGGTGAGTCCTCCGCCGGGACGCCGCTCCGAGAGCCGTACCGTCGAGGTTTCGGAGATGTCGCGTGGTCTGAAGATCATGGCCAAGGAGCTCAAGATCCCGCTCATCGCGCTCTCGCAGCTCTCGCGTCAGGTCGAATCCCGTACCGGCAAGCGCCCGCAGCTTTCCGACCTTCGTGAATCGGGCTCCATCGAGCAGGACGCCGATATCGTTATGTTCTTGGACCGCTCCGCCGACGAGGCCGAGGCCTCGCGCGACGATCGACCCGACGAGGGCGTTACGCGTATCGTCGTGGCCAAGAACCGTTCGGGCCCGATCGGCGACGTCGACCTGATGTTCCTGCCGGCATCCACCAAGTTCTATGAGCTTGATGGGGCACATGCCGAGGAGTAGGACAGGCGCCCGTTGCACGGGTATACTGGGAATGTTTTGTGCTTCTGCGTGCCGGCGTGGCGCGTAGACAGTCCATGAATGTAAGGAGTAAACATGCCGTCAACCGTTTTGGTCGGTGCCCAGTGGGGCGATGAGGGCAAGGGTAAGATTTGCGATCTGGTCGCCGGCGACTTCGATGCCGTCGTGCGCTACTCGGGCGGCAACAACGCCGGTCACACCATCGTCGTCAACGGCAAGAAGTACGGCCTGCACCAGGTGCCTTCCGGCATCATGTATTCCGACCACGTGTCGGTGATCGGTAACGGCTGCGTCGTCAACCCCAAGGTTGTCCTTGAGGAGATTGACATGTTCGAGGCCGACGGCATCACCACCAAGAACCTCAAGATTAGCGGCAACGCGCATGTCATCATGCCGTACCACATTGATCTGGACGGCGCCTTTGAGCAGAAGCTCGGCAAGAAGAACATCGGTACCACTAAGCGCGGCATCGGTCCGTGCTATCAGGACAAGATGGCCCGCATTGGCCTGCGCATGCAGGACATGCTGGACGAGACGCTGTTCCGCGACAAGTTGGAGACCGCTCTCGCCCGCGTGAACCCCGAGCTCGAGCTCATCTACAACCTGCCCACCTACACCGTGGATCAGATTTGCGACGAGTACCTGCCGATGGCCGAGCGCCTGCGTCCCTACATCACCGAGACGAGCCTGCTGCTCAACAACATGATCGATGAGGGCAAGGACCTGCTGTTTGAGGGCGCCCAGGCGACGCTGCTCGACATCGACCACGGCACTTATCCGTACGTGACGTCTTCCAACTGCACCGCCGGCGGCGCCATTACCGGGTCCGGCGTCGGCATGAAGAACGTCGACCGCGTGCTGGGCGTCATGAAGGCCTATATCACCCGCGTCGGTTCGGGCCCCATGCCCACCGAGCTTTCCTATGAGTCCGAGGC
>JAXKFZ010000041.1:0-1775 GCA_036550635.1 Collinsella sp.
AGGCTTCCGATGGGATGGAACGTGGGCTCCACGTCGGGCAAGTCATATTGCAAGACGGGCTCGAGCATCTGGACGGCGTCGTTCATGTAGGACGTCATCTGGGTGAGCTCGTCATCGGTCAGTGCGATCTTTGCGTACTCGGCGATGCCGCGCACGTCTTTCTCGCTGAGTGCCATAGGCGCTCCCTTCCGCATAACAGTTAAACCGCTCTAGTATACAAGGCAACGCCGCTTGGAGCAGATGCTTTACCTAAATGCAGCGAAAACGTAACGAGGGCGGCGGCTGACAGGCGGCGGGCTGGCGGTTTTGTAGCGAAAACCGCCAGCCCGCAACGAAAACCGTCTCGCCCACAACGAAAAGCATCACAACATTCGACGCTTTTCGTCCAAATCGCGATTTTCATCGAATGTTGTGATGGTTTGGAAGTCCCGACCACCACAAAGGTGCCTGTCCCCTTTGTGGTGGTTCTGGAGAATGTCCTATGCCGAGGCCTTGGCCTTGCGGCGCTTGCGGACCGCGTGGATCACGATGTCCAGCAGCAACAGCACAATGGCTACGACCACGATGAGCACGGCAAACTCGCGCTTGCCCCAGTGGCGACCGGCCAGCGATTTTTGCTTGTCGACGTCCTTCTTGCTGTACTTGGTGCGCACGCAATGCACCAGCAGGCGATGGTCGTTCACGCCGTAGGGCGTGCAGGTGACGAGCGTCACCTTGTCGGCGCCGGGCTCGATGGTTAGCGACTCCATCTCCTCGGGTAGCACCACCTCGGAGTCCACCATCTTATAGGCGAGCGTCTTGTTCATGGTGTGCAGCAACACCAGGTCGCCGGGCTCCAGCGAGTGGATGTCGTCGAACATGCTCAGGTTGCGCATGCCCGAGTGCGCGGTGAGCACGCAATGAGTCGAGGTGCCGCCCACCGGCAGGCTCGTGCCCTCCAGGTGGCCGACGCCCGCCATAAGGACTTCTTCGCTCGTGCCGTGGTAGATGGGCATGCTCACGTCGATGGAGGGAATCTCGACCCAGCTCATCATGGGGTCGCGGTCAAAGATGAGCTGCTGAGCGTAGGGCTCGATCTGGTCGGCGGGAAGCTCGGTGGCCTCGCCCGCCAGCTGCTCGTTATAGGAGCGCGCCTGAAGCAGGATGCGCTCGCGCTCCTCGGCAGACAGCGCGTCCACGGTGCTGGACACCGTGCTGATCTGGTTGAACACGCCCGAGGCCTCGAGCCGGTCCAAGATCCACGGCCAGGTCATAAGGCCCACGCCAATAAGAATGATGACGATGGTGATGAGACGGTCGGCCCAGCGCGGCAGTCGCTTGCGGCGGCGCTTGGGCTTTGGTTGAGGTTTGGGCTGAGGGCTTGAGCCGCCGTTGTCCGCGGCGTTACTGCTCTTCATATGTTTGGCGCCCTGCACCATCGCCGGTCACTCCTCTACAACTCAAGTTGTCTGAACAAATAATAGCCGATTAGCGAGCTCATGCGCTGCGCAACGCAGCCTGGCAGCATTGCGCAGTGCAAGTATGGGCCCGCATTTGAGTTTTCAAAATATCCCGAATCGGCTGGGCGATTCGGGATACAATGGCAATAGAAAACGACGCATCCCGCGTAAGTGTTCGAAAGCGCGGGCGGCCTTGTTTTCTGGTTTTGTTAAATGCCCGGGCCTCTAACCCCGGGCATTCTTATTTGCGCTTGTTGCAGCGCAAATGCCTTCTACCGTCCGCACCGCGCGTGCGCCTACGGACCTTAAACCGAACCTCATACGAGTCAAGAAACG
>JAXKFZ010000265.1:0-1601 GCA_036550635.1 Collinsella sp.
CAGGGCGCGGGGCATGGGGCACGGGCGGGCGCTCAAGGCCGTCGCGAGGAAGCGGCTCAGGGCGATATACGCCGTGATGCGCGACCGGGTGCCCTACCGGGAGTAGCCCCGACGGTTGACAAAACTATAGGAACACCCAACTGCCGGGCTTGGGATACCATGGTGGCAGCCTAGCGAAAGGATGTTTCATGGCACATGTCGATGACCAGCGTGTGGCGCGCGTGCTCGATGCGCTCGAGGCTCAGCACCCCGGCGCGCAGCTGCTCGTAAACGACCCATGGTCGATTTATTACCTGACCGGTTTTTATGCCGATATGTTCGAGCGTTTTTGCGGCGTGCTGCTCGCACGCGGTAGCGAGCCCGTGATCTTGGTCAACGCGCTGCATCAGCTACCCGAGTACGACAACGCCCGCGTTGCCTACCACACCGATACCGACGTCGTGGCCGACGCCATCGCTCGCGAGGTCGATCCGACCAAACCACTCGGCATCGATACCGTCATGCACTCCGGCTTTTTGATGCCGCTCATGGAGCGCCACGCCGCAAGCGAGTTTTTCCTGGGCGACTTTGCCGTCACCGCCGCGCGCACCCACAAGGATGCCGCCGAGCAGGAGCTCATGCGCATGTCCTCGGCCGCTAACGACGCCGTGATGGCCGACGCCATCAAGCTCGTCCACGAGGGTGTGACGGAGCGCGAGATCGCCGACCAGATGCTCGGCTTGTATCGCAAGCACGGCTGCGAGGGCTTTAGCTTTCCGCCCATCGTGAGCTTTGGTGCCAACGCCGGCGACCCTCATCACGAACCCGACGATACGGTACTCAAGCGCGGCGACGTGGTGCTGTTCGACATTGGCGGACGTCACTGCAACTATTGCTCGGACATGACGCGCACGTTCTCTTGGGGTGAGCCAGACGAGGAGACGGCGGGCATCTACGACATCGTGCGCCGCGCCAACGAGGCCGCCGAGGCGCTCATCGCACCGGGTGTGCGCATGTGTGACCTGGACCGCGCCGCGCGCGACGTGATTGAGGATGCGGGCTATGGGCAGTACTTTACACATCGCCTGGGACACTCGATCGGCCTGCAGGACCACGAGCCGGGCGACGTCTCGCTCGTCAACGATCAAGTCGTAGAGCCTGGCATGACGTTCTCCATCGAACCGGGCATCTACCTCCCCGGCCGCACCGGCGTCCGCATCGAGGACCTGGCCCTGGTGACCGAGAACGGCGTCGAGATTCTCAACGCCTACCCCCACGATCCGCTCCGCCTAGACTAGGCAATGCGGCAAAGGGACAACCCCTTTGCCGCATCCTGCCAAGGCTTCGCCACAAAAACGGCCTATCTACTACGTTTAACCCGCACGGGTCGACCATAACCGACTTTTCGCAAAATCCGCAAGCCATCTACCTGCACTGATAATTGTTCTCGGGGGAAGCGGGCACTGCGGGGCGCGGCAACGGCGCGCGATTTCCGCGTCGCAGCGCTACCCTGATGCTGAACGCCGGGACGATGACCCACTGACCTGCTGACGCCTCTTCGGCCGTCCTCAAATCCGACCTGTCTCGCCCCGGCATCCGCGTCCCGGAGTCCTGCCATGACC
>JAXKFZ010000266.1:0-1823 GCA_036550635.1 Collinsella sp.
CCCGCGCTATACTCGTCCGCATGGATATCAACGCACGCAACATAGCAACACACGCCGCGGACGCACCAGCAACGGCAGCGCCCACCCCCGTCGTGGGCCGCTTTGCCCCGTCGCCCTCGGGCCGCATGCACTTGGGCAACGTGTTCAGCTGCCTGTGCTCGTGGCTTTCGGCCCGCAGCCAAGGCGGCAGCATCGTGCTGCGCATCGAGGACCTGGACGATCGCTGCAAGCGCCCGGAACTTGCCACTCAATTGATTGACGACCTGGCCTGGCTGGGACTGGAGTGGGACGAAGGCCCCTACTACCAGCACGATCGCCTGGATCTGTACGAGGACGCCCTGCGTCAGCTGCAAGACGCCGGCCTCACCTATCCCTGTTTTTGCACGCGTGCCGAACTCCACGCCGCGAGCGCGCCGCACGCGAGCGACGGCACGCCCATCTACCGCGGCGCCTGCCGAGACCTTTCTGCCGAGGAGGTTGCCCGCCGCAGCGCTCTGCGCGCTCCGGCCACACGCCTGCGCGTACCCGCCGTCGACGACCTCGCAAACGATGTGATCGAATTCGTGGACCGCACGTATGGAGCCCAATGCGAAGCACTCGCCACCGAATGCGGCGACTTTTTGGTGCGCCGCAGCGACGGCGTTTTTGCCTACCAGCTAGCCGTGGTGGTCGACGACGCTGCCATGGGCGTCACCGAGGTCGTGCGCGGATGCGATCTGCTGGGCTCCACGCCGCGCCAAATCTACCTGCAGCATTTGCTGGAACTTCCCACGCCGCACTACGCGCACATTCCGCTGCTCATGTCGCCGGATGGCCGCCGCCTTTCCAAGCGCGACCGCGACCTGGACCTGGGCGAGCTCCGCACCCGCTTTGGCGCGCCCGAGGCACTACTGGGCTGGCTCGCCGGGCAAACAGGCATCGCGCCGGACGCCACACCGCGCTCTGCCGAGCAGCTGGTCGAGCACTTTAGCTGGGATGTTATCCGCACGCATCGGGAAAACATCGCTGTAACGGTCGAGTAGCCAGCCACCCCGCCCCTACGCGAGATCCCAGGGCTGGAGTTCGTCGCCCAGGCGGACAATACAGTCGTAGAGCACGGTATGGCACTCGGCTGGGTTGGCGTCACGATGAAAATGCCCGTAGTACCAGCGCTTGTAGTCCAGGTGGTCCTCCAGCTCGTCGAAAAACGTGGTGAGTCGATCGACATCGGGATAATTCCAGCCAGGTGCCGGGTAAAGCGTGGGCGAAAGCATGCGCGTGGAGCAGGTATGGGTGATCGCATAGTCGACCTTCCAACCCACGCTGTCGAGCTTTGCCCGCGCCTCCTCAAAGTTGCGCTCGTCCGGCAGCTCCTGCGGCCACCAGCTGGAATACGGAATGCGGTATTCCTTGTCCACGCTCGTGGCGCCGCCCATGGTAAAGACCGTTGAGCCGTCGAGCTCAAAAACCTCGCCGCGCGTCAAGCGCCGTATGGGAGAGGTGTCCGACAGGCGCTGCGTCAGCCCACCGTGCCACAACTCCATGGGGCGCTCCGCCCAGTGATCGAAACGCTCGTGGTTGCCGTCGACAAACAGCACGGTATAGGGACGCGATTCCAGCCAAGCGATGTCGGCACATTCTTCGGCAGAGAAATCCCACGGAAAGCCAAAGTCGCCCGCGATGATGAGATAGTCGTCACTTGCCAGACCATCCCCAAGATCCCAGTCGCGAAGCTTTTGCATGTCGACGCCGCCGTGAATATCGCCCGTCACATAGACCGTCATCGGATCACCACTTCCCTGTAAGTCGCTAGCCCACATTCTGCACGATCACTAAGTCAACCG
>JAXKFZ010000005.1:0-7907 GCA_036550635.1 Collinsella sp.
CGGAGGCATCCTCGGAGAACTGGTCGTCGATGGCAAACGAGACGCCGCGGCCCGAGAACTCGATGGCCTCGATCTTCTTGTGCTTGAGCGAGACGATAGCAACGGCCGTGACCATGCCGTCGTTGGCGAGCTTCTGGCGATCGCGCAGGACGATGGGGTCGGTATCGCCGATACGCAGGCCGTCGACGTAGACGACGCCGGACTCGACGGGCGTACCGCGCTTGACGATACCGCCGCGCATCTCGAGCGTGTCGCCGTTATCGAGGATAAAGATATGATCGTCCTTGAGACCCATCTTGCGGGCCAGCTGGGCATGGGCGCGCAGGTGCACGGCCTCGCCGTGAACCGGCATAAAGTACGTGGGCTTGGCCATGGCCATCAGGAGCTTGAGCTCCTCCTGGCTACCGTGACCGGAGACGTGGACGAGAGCGCGGTTCTTATCCCACACGTCGCAGCCGAGCTTGGCCAGGCTGTTGACGACCTGCTGGACGGCCTTCTCGTTGCCAGGAACGGGAGTTGCCGAGAGGATGACGGTATCGCCCTCGTGGATAGAGAGCGTCTTGTGCTCGCCGTTGGCCATACGGGAGAGCGCCGACAGCGGCTCGCCCTGCGAACCGGTGCACATGACAACAATCTTATCGTCGGGCAGATTATCGATATCGAAGGCATCGATGATATCAGCGTCGTCGATGTTGAGGTAGCCCAGCTCACGCGCCACGCGGGTGTTAGTGAGCATGGATCGACCGGTCACAACGACCTTGCGGCCGCACTTGCGGGCAGCATCGCAGATTTGCTGCAGACGATGGATGTGGCTCGAGAACGACGCGACGAACACGCGACCCGGGGCGTTCTTGATGGCGTGCAGCAAGTTGGGACCGACCTCGGCCTCGGACTTGGTAAAGCCGGGAACAGTGGCGTTGGTGGAGTCGGACAGCAGCAGGTCGATGCCCTGCTTGGCAAAGCGGCTGATAGCGGCATAGTCGGGCGTGACGCCGTCGATGGGCGTCTGGTCGAGCTTAAAGTCGCCGGTGTGCATAACGGTGCCCTGATTGGTGCGGATAAACACGCCCAGAGCGCCGGGGATGGAGTGCGTCATCGAGAAGAAGTCGAGCGAGATGCCGCCGAGGTTGACATGGCTGCCGCCCTTGACCTCGCGGAACTTGGGTGCGCGGATGCGGAACTCAGAAAGCTTGCCCTCGATAAAGCCAAGCGTCAGCTTGCTCGAGAAGATGGGCACCTTGTTGTTGAGGTCCTGCAGCAGGTACGGAAGCGAACCGGTGTGGTCCTCGTGGCCGTGGGTGACGACGATACCGCGGAGCTTCTCCTCGTTCTCCAAAACGTAGGTGTAGTCAGGAAGCACCAGGTCGATACCGGGCTGGGAGTCATCCGGGAACATGAGACCGGCGTCGACGAGCACCATGTCGTCGCCGCACTCGAAGACCGTCATGTTCTTGCCGATGCCGTCAAGGCCGCCGAGCGGAATGATCTTCAAGGGAGATGATTTTTTAGCTGCCATAGGTTCGTGTGGTTTCCTTTCTTCGAAACGGGTCTGGAACAACCGACGGGGCGCTTCTGGCAAACCGACCGCCGGGAACGTACAAACATGCATCACAGATTCGACGCAGTAACCACAGTATGATACCCATTTGCACAACAACAGACCACCCATGCATCAAAGCCCCATCTGAACCCGTCTATCCCGTCGGTTTCCCGTGGGGCGGGCACTGATGAAGTTTCCTGCTCTACAGTCCTGCTCACGACGGAGGCCACATTAAGTGGCCTCCTGTTCGTGCGGAACTCGCGATAAACCTAAGCCGGTGCCCCCGCCCGACGGGACCGCACGGCACTTTGTAGATAGCGGCTCTCTATTCGGAACTGGGCTGATAATTTCTAGATGTAAGGCGCTCTTGGTCGTTATGGGCCTGGGGCGCCTTCGCGTTTCCTCAGCTCCGCACCCTTGCGGGTTCGAATCCCTCCGCTTGGCGGCGTTGGCTCGATTTTCTTAACGCGAGGCGCTCTCGGCTGATATGGGACGGAGGGATTCCGCGTCCGCCTTTTCGGCGGCCGCGTGCCGCTGCGTCGCTTCGCTCCTTGCGTGCTGCGCTGGAAAACGCTTCGCGTTTCCTTAGCTCCGCACCCTTGCGGGTTCGAATCCCTCTGCTTGCCCACAAGAAAGCGCCCCGGGCTGATGAAAGCCCGGGGCGCTCGGTTACCTTGGCTGGGACGGAGGGATTCGAACCCCCAACAGCCGGCACCAAAAACCGGAGTTCTACCGTTGAACTACGTCCCAGTATGGGTGTTGCCAAAAGCAACTCGTCTAGTTTACCTAATCTGCGAGGGCATCGCAAACGCCATCGAGCAGGCGTACCGCGAGCGTCTGGGCGTCGCTGGCAGTGAAGGTGCCGTTGTAGCGCGTCATGCCGGTGAGCTCAATGCGGATGCGTGCCGGCTTTTGCTGCGCGGCGACATTGGCAGTACGGATGCGCTGGGCCAGGTTGTGGCACTCGGCGAGGGCAATCGTGGCGCGCGGAGCGGCGTCGGCGGGCAGCTCGTCGCTTGCGATCTCGAGCACCAGGTCAACGTCGGTCGGAACCTCGGAATCGCAAAGCATCATACCGCTGTTGTCGGTCGTCGCCGTGGCGATGTTCCACATGCGCGACGCAACACTGCGTGCGATGGGGTCCTCGCCGATAACGGCAATCTGGAAGCGCTCGAGCACGTTGGCGGCGCGAGCAAAACCGATGCGGGACTCGGCTTCGGTGACCGAGGGCTTGCCCTCCCACACGTGGTGCAGGCGGTTGATATAGGCGTAGGTATCCTGGAACGCCATGCCATCGGCAAACAGACCGACGTTTTCCTGGAACTGCTGAAGGGCCGCCTCGGTGTGAGGGCCAAAGTAGCCATCGTCCTCGCCGCAGGCAAAGCCCAAAACGTTAAGCGCCTTCTGCAGGGCCTGCACGTCGGCGCCATGGAAATTGGGCATGCGCAGGTAGAGGGTGCGGTCGCCCAGTTTATACGAGGCGTCGACCAGGGCGCTCCAGCAGGGGATATCGACGGCACAGCCAGCGGCAAGGCCGCTATCGAGCCTAAAGGTGCCAACAGCCTGTTCGGTGGTGGTGCCAAAGCGCTTGTCGGCAACCTCGGTGTCATCGATTGTATAGCCGAGCTGCAGAAGGCGGGACTGGACGTCCTCGACGGCTGCTCCCTGCATGCCCGTTGTAATAGGTTCCATGAACGAACCCCTTTCGGCGTACCATTCGTACTATTTGAGCGTGTGTCGGATAGACAACGCAAAGGGATGCATAAACATGCACTCAACAGTGTAGCAAGTTGTACCCAAATACGCTGCTGACAGGTTTTATAACCCCCGCTAGTTAAGGCGCTCCACAAAGAAATCTGCCATGGAGAGGAACAGCTCGCGTGCATGTGGGTCGAGCGAAACGTCCTCGATGGCGGCCTTGGCTTTGGCGGTCAGGTCCAGCGCGTAGGCGTGGGCGTAATCGATAGAGCCGGTCTCTTGGAAGATGTCCACGGCACGCGCGAGCTGCGCGGGGTCCTCGGTGCCCGAGGAGAGGATCGCTTCAATCTCGTCGTGATAGCGCTCATCGGACAGGGCGTGCACGGCAACCAGGGTGCGCTTACCCTCGGTGATGTCGGTGCGGAAGTCCTTGTTGGCGGCTTCCTTAGTGCCGACAAGGTTGAGCAGGTCGTCCTGAATCTGAAAGGCAAGGCCGGTGTGCAGGCCAAAGGCGCGCAGCGCCTCGACCTGCTGTTCGCTGCCTCCGCCGATGATGGCTCCGGTGGCAAGCGGCGTGGCTCCGCTGTAGTACGCGGTCTTGTGCGTCGCCATGTCCAGGTAATCGTCGACCGAGATGTCGAAGCGTGCGTCACGGACCCAGCCCAAGTCGAGCGCCTGGCCCTCGATGGTGCGGACGATCATCTCGGTGAGCTCGTGGAGTACGCGGAGTTTTACGTTGGGCTCGAGCGTGGGGTCGTCGAGAACCGTCTTGGTGACCATGGTGAGCGCCAGGTCGCCACAATTGATGGCAAGGCCCGTGCCCTCGGTGAGGTGCATGCAGGGCTTGCCGCGGCGCAGCTGGCCGTTATCGGCGATGTCGTCGTGGATGAGCGCGCCCGACTGGAAATGCTCGATAGCTGCCGCGGCGCTGCGGGCGCTCTCAAAGCTACCGCCCACTGCGGTTGCGGCGAGCATGCAGATAAGCGGACGGTGGCGCTTGCCGGCGTTGGCCGTAAAAGCCGAGAGCGGCGCGTACAGGTAGCGCTCGATATCGGCAGAGGTCGCCTGTCCGTCAAAGAACGTGGCCAGATAGTCGTTAATCTGGTCAAAGTGCTGGGCTAAAAAGCTGGTAAACGGACTGGACACGGGTTCTCGCATTCTTTCTTAGGTTGCATCGTTGCATTATGCAGACAACATATTGCCACATTAGGGCGTCGAGCGCGGCGGTTGAAGACGATTGAGTCTTGCGGTTGCAAACGCGGCAAGGGGCTCGGCTAGATAAGCCCAAAGTGTTCGAGCGCGGTGACGACGCCGTCGTGATCGATAGAATCGGTTACGTAGTCCGCCTTCTCCTTAAGGAAGTCTGGTGCGTTGCCCATGGCGATGCCAACATCGACTGCCTCCATGAGGGCGATGTCGTTGCTCGCGTCGCCAATGCCGTACACGGTGCCGTGATCTGGCCCCAGGGCGTCAAGCACGGCACTGATTCCGGCTCGTTTGGTGCACTCACGCGGCGAGATTTCTGTGACCTCGAGCTCGAGCTCGTTGAGACAGAGCAGAGGTCCAAGCTCTTCATCTTGGGCGATGCGGTTGGCAAGTGGTGTGGACATAAGAATTTTATAGGCGTTGTAGTGCTCAAGTTGCGTGACGGCGTCGCCCACGGTGCGTGCGTATCCGTACGTCTCGGGGGCATCTGCACTCATGCGCACCACGCGATCGATGCCCTCAAAGCGAATGACCTCACCCGATTGCTCGAGATAGGGGGCAAGGCGCTGTAGCAGACCAGGGTTTATGGCTGCATTTCGCACAATGCGCCCCTCGAGTTCGGCGTAACCGCCCGCGAGACACACGACGCCCGTCCACGGCAGCTCGAGCAGCTTAGGATGGATGCAGCTCAGGGTGCGTCCCGTGCAGATAAAGGCCATGTTGCCGTTGGCGACAAACTCGCGGATTGCCTGCGAAACCGCCTCGTTGGGATAGGGGGAGAGGTCCCGCTCGTCTTCGGGAAGGTCTTGGGCGAGCCTGGGGTCTTGCCACGCGAGCGTGCCGTCAATGTCGAAGAAGCAGATATCGCCGTGCTTGTGGGTTGGGCTGGCGGCAGGGGAGGCCGAGGTGGTGGGCGCAAATCCCGGCTCGAGGCCCATGATCTGGTCAAAATGCTCTTTAACGCGGGGAACGGAGATGCCGATGATCACCTGGGCGGTCTTGCCCGTAATGATGAGGCCCTTGGCACCCGCTGCGACGAAGGTCGCGTTGTCCGCGACGATGGAAGGGTCCACGACTTCGACGCGCAGGCGCGTGGCGCAGTTGGTTGCGCCCACAATGTTGGAGACGCCGCCCAGAAGCATCACAACCTGCTCGGCGAGCAGATGATCTTGTGATGCCTGGCCGCCGGAAGCGCTGTTTTCGGATGAGCGCCTTTCGTCAACGTCGTCTCCCGTCAAGCGCGAGAGCGCAGTGTTGCTGGCGATATGGTCCTCGCGTCCTGGGGTTTTAAGGTCAAAGGTCAGAATAAGACCTCGAAAACTCAGAAAGAAGATGGCGCTAAAGATGAGTCCGATTCCGAGCGCCAAAAGATAGGAACCGGCATGTGTCCGCATGAGCGGGATAAAGTTGAAGGCAGCCATTTCCATAAAGCCACCCGAGAAGATGCCGACGACGCCAAAGAAGTTCATGGTCATGGCGAGGCAAGACGAGAGGACGGCGTAGAGCAAAAAGAGTCCGGGATAGGTGAACATAAAGAGAAACTCGAGCGGCTCGGTGACGCCGCAGACCACCGAGGCGACGATGGCGGGCAAAAGGATGACCTTAAGGCCGGCGCGGCGTTCGGGTTTGGCGGTGGAGTAGAACGCAGCCGCGATGGCAGGAAGGCCAAAGAGCTTGACCCAGCCGGTGGCGGTAAAACCGGCCCACGGCGCAAGCTCATTAAGGGGGCGCGTGCTGTGGGAGAGGATGGGCAACAAATTGGTCCACGTGGCGTAGATGCCGTCGTTAATGACCAGGTTGTCGTAGTAGATCGGCATGTAGAGCAGGTGGTGCAGCCCCATGGGCTCGAGTGCTCGTTCTAAAAAGACAAAGATGCCCACGCCGAAGGGGCCGACGCCCGCAAATGCATGGCGCAGCGTCTCAGTCACTGCGTATACGGAAGGCACGATGGCGGCCGAGATGGCGGCAAGGGCGAACACGGCAAAAAAGCTGATGAGGTAGACCAGCGAGGAACCCGAGAAGGTACCGAGCCAATCGGGCACCTTGGCATCGTAGAAGCGGTCATGGATGGCGACGACGGTTGCCGATACCGCTAGCGGGCCGATAATGCCGGTGTCGAGGGTCTTGATGCCGTCGATGATGGTAATGCCGCTAGCGGGGGTCAAAGACGACGGGTACTTAAGTCCAAGGTTGTCTCCGCTCAGCTTGATGATCTCGCTCAGAAAGAAGCAATAGGCAAAATAGGCGACGAGCGCCTCGAGGCAGCAACGCGCCGGCTGCTTTTGGGCAAGGCCGATGGGCAGCGCTACGGCAAAAAGGAGCGGAAGTCGTTTAAAGACCGTCCACGAGCCGCGCTGGATGATAGTCCAAAAAACGTACCAAGGGGTTCCGTATACGGCGAGGTCGCCGACGATATCCGCAGACGTTGCGAGGGCGGAGACGCCGACCATAAGACCCGATATGGAAAACAACATGGCGGGCGCGAACATTGCCCCGCCAAAGCGTTGGATTTTTTGCAGCATGTTCTGCCTCCCGAATATCGAGGCGCGTTGCGCGTGATGAAACGTTTAAACAATGGATTCATTGTAGAGGACCAGACGATTGTCGTACCGGCAGTTTTGAGCGAAACCGGTTTGGGCGCGACAGAAACCGCCAACGGTTAAATCTTGTCGCTTTGCCGATAATCGGTTTAAACAACTTTAAGAAATGCTATCGTGCCTAGCCATACATATTCATTAGAGGTGAAGTCATGCCAAAAGCGATTTACGAAGGAATCTACCGCGAGATCCGTTCGCGCATCATTAACGGGACCTATGCGTTTCAGGAGATGCTGCCAACCGAAGCCGAGCTGACCGCGGAATTTGGCTGCACGCGCAATACCGTCCGCCGCGCTTTGAGCATGCTGGCAGACGAGATGTTTGTGCAACCCATACACGGCAAGGGCGTGCGCGTTATTTGGCTCAAGGGCGAAACCGACATGCTGGGCGCACTCGAGGAAGTCGAGTCGTTTGGCGAATTTGCAAAGCGCAACAATGCCGTCGCATCGACCGAGGTCAAGTCTTTTGAACATTTGATTTGCACTGAGCAACTCTCTCGTCGCCTGGGCTTTAAGGTGGGCGAGGAGTTGATTCGCGTGGTGCGCGTCCGAAGCCTTAACGGCAATGCACGCCAAGTAGACCATGGTTACTTTTTGGAGTCGATCGCCAAGGGCCTGACGCCCGAGATCGCCGCAAAGTCAATTTACGACTATCTGGAGCATAAACGCGGCGTCAAGGTGATGGCGAGTCGCCGTACAGTGAGCGTCGAGCTCGCCAACGATGAAGACTGCAGCTATCTTGACCTCGGCAAATACAACTGCGTTGCCGTCATGGAGAGTCAGTCGTACACCTCGGATGGCATCTTGTTTGAGGTGACGCACACTCGCACACACCCCGAGATCTTCCATTACCGCGTCAATTCCAAG
>JAXKFZ010000267.1:0-12098 GCA_036550635.1 Collinsella sp.
CCGAGGCCCTGGGCTATATCCCGCCCGCTGCCTTTGCCGCGCTGGTCGCCAACGACTTGGTGAGTCCCGGCGCGTTCGACGCGGGGCTCTGGCCTGCCTTGGTTCCCTGGATTGCGGCCGCCGGCGTCGTGGTCGTGGCGGTCAAGACAAAATCGATGCTGTGGTGCTGCGTCTCGGGCATCGTACTCTATATCGTCTTGAGCCTTATATAGGGGTGGCGTCGCGGGCGCCGAATCTCGTTCCATCCCAACTTGTCGAATTTTTCACCGAGCTGGTCTATTTCTTCTGGTACCATGGTCAAACTTTACTGTAGCAAAGCGTGACGTGGGCTTTTGTACCCCGTCAGCGGAAATGGGGGTTTCATGGCACAGGAAGCGACCGCCAACGAGCAAAAGAAATTCAAGGTCCCGCGCATCCCGGGCGACATCATGATCTATCCGATGATCGTCGGTCTTTTGCTCAACACCTTCTGCCCGCAGGTTTTTGAGATCGGCGGCTTCTTTACGGCTGCCTGCCGCGGTGGCTCCAATACCATCGTCGCCGCGATCCTGCTGTTTGTGGGCGCCGGCATCAGCTTTAAGTCCACGCCGGGTGCCATCAAGACCGGTATCGTCGTGCTGATCCCCAAGCTGGTCGTCGCAGCGGCTCTCGGCCTGGGCGTAGCATATTTCTTTAACGACAACTTCCTGGGCCTGAGTTCCGTGTCCATTATCGGCGGCATCACGTTTTGCAACATGGCGCTCTATACGGGCATCATGGGCGAGTTCGGCGATGAGTCCGAGCAGGGCGCCGTCGGTATCCTGTTCTTTACGGCTGGCCCCGCCGTCACGATGATCATCCTCGGTGTTTCCGGCCTCGCCAACATTCCCATTGGCACCATTATCGGCTCCATCTTGCCACTCGTTATTGGCATGGTTCTGGGCAACCTGTTCCCGTTTATCAAGAACCTGCTGGTTCCCGGTGCCAATCCCGCGATTGCCGTCATCGGATTTCAGCTCGGTGCGTCCATGAGCCTGTCGAGCTTTATCACCGGCGGTATTTCCGGCATCTTGCTGGGTCTTGTCACGCTGTTTGTCGTCGGTCCCATCACCTTTGCGTTCGAGCGTCTGTGCGGCGGCAATGGCAAGGCCGCTGTGGCTTGCTCCACCATTGCCGGCACGGCTATGACCACACCGGTTGCCCTCGCCGAGGTCGCACCGCGCTACGCCGAGCTTGCGCCCACCGCGTATGCGCAGATCGCCACCGCCGTCATCATCACGGCAATCATGGCTCCGATTCTGACTGGCTGGGTCGACAAGAAGTTCTGCCAAGGCAAGGAGGATCAGTCGCCTGTCGGTGTCGAGGCCATCGAGGAGGCCGTCGCGACTGACATCGATGGCGAGTAGCAACCGATACCCATCAATGATGCCGGCGTGTGCAATTCGCGCCGTATGGGCGCCCGAACAGAAACTGTTTTGCAGTGATGTTCGGGCGCTCTGCTATTATCCCCTTTACCCCTGCGGAGTAAAGGGGTGTTTATTGCCCTGATTCGAATTGGGCGATTCTGACCACTTGGATATTGAAGGGATGGCGCTAGTGGTTAAGGCACTCAAGATTGAGATATTCGTGCTATGCATGATTGTTCTTATCGGGCTTGCCGTGCGAAGTCGTCGCTCCTTGTTCTCGAGCACCCAGCAGTTATTGTTTAGCATGCTTGGCTACACCTCTGCCGCGTACATATTATTCGATATGATCTGGACGCTTTCGGACGGTGTGGACGGCACGTTGGGCATTGCTGCCAACTGGATTTCCAACGCGGTTTCGTTTTCGCTCTTTGCTATCGCGTGTCTCATTTGGTTTATCTATTCCGAGACGGTGCAGGGTTCTCGCCTTTTGACCTCGCGCTATAGGGTGGTGCTTGTAGCGTTGCCTACGGCTCTGGTGGTCGTGCTGGCGTTTACCAGTTACTGGACGCACGCCCTGTTCTATATCGATTCGCAGGGCGTGTATCGTCGCGGCTTTGCCTATATGATCCAGCCCATCGTCAGCTACTGTTACGTTATACATACGTCCCTGCATGCGTTTGTGCAATCTCGCAGGGTCGAGAGCCTGCAGACGAAGGCCATCTATCGAACCTTGGCATTTTTCGCCATTCCGGCCCTGGTGGGCGGTACCTTTCAGGTCGTATACTCGGTGCCCGGCCTTTGTGTCGGCATAATGATTAGCATGTTGCTGCTCTACATCATCTACCAGGAGCAGCTCATCTCGACCGACCCGTTGACTGGACTTAACAATCGCAACCGTTTTGAGACCTATATGCTGTCGCTCTTCTCAAATGTTGATCAGGCCGAAGATGTATATCTGCTTATGATGGACGCCGACGGCTTTAAGCAGATTAACGATCGCTATGGGCATGTGGAGGGCGACCACGCTCTTCAGGTCATATCCGCTGCGCTCAAAGAAGTCTGCTCGGCGTCTGGCGGCTTTATCGCACGTTATGGTGGCGATGAGTTCGTGGTGCTTCAAAAGGCGATGGCGGAGCAGGACATCATACGTCTGTGCGCGGCAATCAACGATGAACTCGCATGCGCCGAGGTGCCGTATCTGTTGCGGATGTCCATCGGCTACGCACGGGTCGGTGACGGCGTCGATACCTGGCAAGACTTGCTTCGCGCTGCCGATGCGGAGCTCTACCGTGTCAAGGCCGAGAAAAAGAAAGCCGGCATCCAGATACGCTAGATAAAGGGGCACACGACCGTTGCGATGGTCGTGTGCCCCTTTTGCGTTTGTGGGGGCCACCGGTCATAATGCCCAGGCGCGGTGCGGCAAGACGGGCGTCTGCCGCCGCGACTCGGTGCGAAATCAACGAGAACCAGTGCATTCCATTAAGCTAAAGTGTGTGAAGGCTCTCCCTAAAAAGGTGAGCTCTCTAGGCTTTTTTGGGTTTGTTGACGATGATGATGCCGCTGCAGACCAACAGCAGGGCAACGATGACGGTAACGGGGCTCGTACCAGCGCCCTCGCCGAGCAGCAGTGCGCTCAGCAGCACGCCAAAGACCGGGTTCATAAAGCCAAAGACCGAGACGCGACTGACGGGGTTGACGGCAAGCAGGCGCGACCACAGCGAGTAGGCCACTGCGGAGATAAGCGCCATGTAGATGATGAGCGCGATGGCGGGGGCAATCGCCGTGGGGGAGAGCGCGCCACCCATCAAAAAGCCGATGGCGGTGAGTACCAGGCCGCCGACCAAGAACTGCCACCCGGCAAGCAAGACGCCGTCGTGCTTGCGCGAGAAGATGCCGATCAGGCAGGTCGAAAGAGCACCCGCGACAGTGGAGGCTAGGATAAAGCCCTCGCCATCGAGCCTGAAGCCAAAGGTGCCATCTGCGCCCGAGAGGTTGACGAGCGCGACGCCGGCAAAGCCCAGCGCACAGCCAAGCACCTTGGCCGTATTGAGCTTCTCGGTGTGAAACGCCAGGGCGGCAAAGAGGATTGCGAGGAAGTTGGCGCTGGCCTCGATGATGGAGCTCGACATGGCGCTGGCGCGCGAGAGGCCCAGATAGAAAAAGAAGTACTGCCCGATAGTCTGGAAGAGCGACAAGACAAAGATGGGCTTGATGTCGCGAGCCTGCGGAATGAGGGGGCGGCGTTGGGCCGCACTCATCCCAACGATAACCAGGGCGCCGGCAAGCGTGAAGCGCAAACCCGCAAAGAGCAGCTGCGAGGCGCTATCGTGCGCCGGGATACCAAAGAGCGCGTAGCCGATCTTGATGCAGGGAAAGGCCGATCCCCAGAGTGCACAGCAAACAAGACAGCCCAGGATGAGTCCGGGCAGGGTGGCGAGATACGGCTTGCGGCTTTCCATGATGTCCTTCCTATATGCGCGAAGCAAAAAAGAACCCGCCACCGGGAGTGCCGGTGGCGGGTGATGTTACCCGAGGGGATTGTACCCGATGGGAAAGGTTTAGGCGAAGTAGGCTACGCCGCTCTCAAAGATCGGCATGAACTTATCGCCGGGGACATGCTCGGGCACGTTGCGGTACAGGTTGTCGCCGCGACGCTCGGCATGGCCCATCTTGCCCAGGACGCGGCCGTCGGGGCTCGTGATGCCCTCGATGGCGAGTGCGGAGCCGTTGGGGTTGACGGAGAGATCCATGCTGGGCTTGCCGTCCTCGCCCACGTACTGCGTGGCGACCTGGCCGTTGGCAATCAGCTGGGCGAGTACCTCGTCGTTGGCGACAAAGCGGCCCTCGCCGTGGCTGATGGCGACGGTGTAGGGGTCGTCCAGGCTGCACTGCGACAGCCACGGGGACAGGTTGGACGAGATGCGGGTGCGCACCAGGCGGCTCTGATGGCGACCGATGGTGTTGAACGTCAACGTGGGCGCATCGGGCGTGGCGTCGACGATGTCGCCGTAGGGCACCAGGCCGAGCTTGATCAGGGCCTGGAAGCCGTTGCAGATGCCCAGCATCAGGCCATCGCGGGCCTTGAGCAGGTCGCGGACTGCCTCGGTGACCTCGGGAGCGCGGAAGAACGCCGTGATGAACTTGGCGGAGCCATCGGGCTCGTCGCCGCCCGAGAAGCCGCCGGGGATCATGACGATCTGGCTCTGGCGAATACGGCGGGCGAGCTCGTGGGTGCTCTCGGCGACGGCCTCGGGCGTGAGGTTGTTGATCACGAAGGTGTCGGCCTCGGCACCGGCGGCACGGAAGGCGCGGGCGCTGTCGTACTCGCAGTTGTTACCGGGGAACACGGGGATGATCACGCGCGGGCGGGCGATCTTGGCGCCGCCGTACACGTGGATATCCTTGGCGCGGAAGTCGATGGTCTCGACCTCGGGGGTCTCGCCGGCGCTGCGGTAGGCGAAGACGCCCTCGATGCCGCTCTCCCAGGCCTCCTGGAGCTTGGCGAGCTCGATGACCTCGGAGCCGGTGTCGATGACATAGCCCTCGACGGTGGTACCCAGGGGCTCGACGACAACGCCGTCGGCGACCTCGGGCAGCTCGGCGTCCTCGGCGAGCTCGACGATAAAGCTGCCGTAGAGCGGGGTGAAGAGGCTCTCTACGTCTACATCCTCGGCAAGCTCGATACCGATCTGGTTACCGACGCACATCTTAAAGAGGCTCTCGGCGCCGCAGCCGTAGCCGGGCGTGGAGATGGCCAGGGCGTTGCCGGTAGCAGTGAGCGCCTCGACGGCGTCAAACGCCGCGAGCAGCTGCTGAGCGTCGGGGCGGTAGTCCTCGCCATAGGTGGCGGGGGCGATGCGGACGACGCGGTGCGTGAGGCCCTTGAACTCGGGCGAGACGGCGCGGGCGGCCTTGCCCACGGCGACAGCGAAGCTGATCAGGGTCGGCGGAACGTTGAGCTCGCCGGTCTCGTCCTCAAACGAGCCGCTCATGGAATCCTTGCCACCGATGGCGCCGGCACCCAGGTCGACTTGGGCCATGAGGGCGCCCAAGACGGCTGCCGTGGGCTTGCCCCAGCGCTCGGCCTCGGTGCGCAGACGCTCGAAGTACTCCTGGAAGGAGAGATAGGCGCGCTTGTGCTCAAAGCCGGCGGCAACGAGCTTGGCAATGGACTCGACCACGGACAGGTAGGCGCCCGCAAACTGGTCGGCCTCCATCAGATAGGGGTTGAAGCCCCATGCCATGGCACTCGCCGTGGTGGTCTCGCCGTCCACGGGGAACTTGGCGACCATGGCCGAGCTGGGGGTGAGCTGCGTCTTGCCGCCAAAGGGCATGAGCACGGTCGCGGCGCCGATGGTGGAGTCGAAGCGCTCGGAAAGGCCCTTGTTGGAAGCGACGTTGAGGTCGGTGACGAGCGAGGTCATGCGCTCGGCGAGCGTGGTGCCGGCCCAGCTGGGCTGCCACACGCTGCGGGCGCACACGTGGGCGACCTGGTGCTTGGGTGCGCCGTTGGAGTTGAGGAACTCGCGGGACAGGTCGACGATGGCGACGCCGTTCCAGGCCATGCGCATGCGCGGCTCAGCGGTAACCTCGGCGATAACGGTCGCCTCCAGGTTCTCCTCGGCGGCGTAGCCCATGAACTCCTCGACGTCACCGTCGGCGACGGCGCAGGCCATGCGCTCCTGGGACTCAGAGATAGCGAGCTCGGTGCCGTCCAGGCCGTCGTACTTCTTGGTCACGGTGTCCAGGTCGACATACAGGCCGTCGGCAAGCTCGCCCACGGCGACCGAGACGCCGCCGGCGCCAAAGTCGTTGCAGCGCTTGATCAGGCGGCAGGCGTCGCCGCGACGGAACAGACGCTGCAGCTTGCGCTCGACCGGGGCGTTGCCCTTCTGGACTTCGGCGCCCGAGGTCTCGATGGACTCGGTGTTCTGGGTCTTGGAGGAGCCGGTGGCACCGCCGATGCCGTCACGGCCGGTACGGCCGCCCAGCAGGATGATCTTGTCGGTGGGGGCGGGGCACTCGCGGCGCACGTGGTTTGCCGGGGTAGCGCCTACGACGGCGCCGACCTCCATGCGCTTGGCCACGTAGCCGGGGTGATAGAGCTCGTTGACCTGGCCGGTGGCAAGGCCGATCTGGTTGCCGTAGCTGGAGTAGCCGGCGGCGGCGGTGGTCACGAGCTTGCGCTGCGGCAGCTTGCCCTCGAGCGTCTCGGACACGGGGACGGTGGGGTCGCCGGCACCGGTGACGCGCATGGCCTGGTACACGTAGCTGCGGCCCGAGAGCGGGTCGCGGATGGCGCCGCCCACGCAGGTGGCGGCACCGCCGAAGGGCTCGATCTCGGTCGGGTGGTTGTGGGTCTCGTTCTTAAACAGGAACAGCCAGTCCTGCTCCTCGCCGTCGACATCGACCTTCACCTTGACGGTGCAGGCGTTGATCTCCTCGGACTCGTCGACATCGGTCATGACGCCGGTCTTCTTAAGGTACTTGGCGCCGATGGTGCCCATGTCCATAAGACAGACGGGCTTGGCGTCGCGACCGAGCTCGTGGCGCATCTCCATGTAGCGGTCGAAGGCCTGCTGCACCACGGCGTCGTCGATCGTCACGTCGTCCAGGACGGTGCCGAAGGTGGTGTGGCGGCAGTGGTCGGACCAGTAGGTGTCGATCACGCGGATCTCGGTGATGGTGGGGTCACGATCCTCATCGCGGAAATACTGCTGGCAGAAGGCGATGTCCGCCTCGTCCATGGCAAGGCCGCGCTCGGCGATAAAGGCGGCAAGGCCGGCCTCGTCGAGCTCGCGGAAGCCGTCGAGCACCTCGACGGGCTGGGGCTCGGGGGTCTCCATGTGCAGCGTCTCGGGCAGGTCGAGCGAGGCGATGCGGGCCTCGACGGGGTTTACCACGTAGTGCTTGATGGCCTCGATGGCGGCCTCGTCCAAGTCGCCCGAGATCATATAGACCTTGGCGGAGCGCACGGCGGGGCGCTCGCCCTGGCTGATGAGCTGCACGCACTCGCTGGCGGAGTCGGCGCGCTGGTCAAACTGGCCAGGCAGGAATTCGACGGCAAAGACGGCGCCATCGCTTGCGGGGAGCTCGTCGTAGGTCACATCGACCTGGGGCTCGCTAAAGACGGTCGGCACGCAGGAGCGGAAAAGCTCCTCGTCGATGCCCTCGACGTCGTAGCGGTTGATGATCCTCAGGGCCTCGATGCCCTTGATGCCGAGAATCTCGGTCAGCTCGCCCTTGAGCTGCTGAGCCTCGACGTCGAACCCGGGTTTCTTCTCCACGTAGATACGAGAGACCATTGGTTCCTGCCTTCCTGATCGGTTGGGCGTACGGTACGGTATGCGGCAGCGGTCGGTTTGCGGGGTCTGCCCTGCGGTCGCCTTGAGCCACATGTTTGTAAACCTCACTATGATACGACAGCTCGCGGCGCGTTGAGGACGGCGAGGGTGCTACAGTGAAGCGCAAACAAGAGAAAGGCATCACATGGCATTCGTTTCACTCGCCATCATCGCGCTCGTGGCCTTTGCAAGCCCCTTCATCGCCTCGGCGATTCCCGGAAAACCCGTTCCCGAGACGGTCTTTTTGCTCGTGCTCGGCGCCGTGCTGGGACCTCACATGCTCGGCATCATCCATGTGGATGCCGAGGTCTCGCTCGTGTCCGAGCTGGGCCTGGCCTTTTTGTTTCTGCTCGCCGGCTTTGAGATCGACCCCAAGAACATCACGGGCGTCGAGGGCCGCTACGGTATGGCGACGTGGGTCATCACGTTTGGTATCGCCTGGCTTGCCGTGCGCTTTACCCCATGGTTTTCGGTCAGCCATTTTGACGGTATCGCGGTGACGCTCGCGCTCACCTCCACGGCCCTTGGGGCGCTCATGCCTATCTTGCGCGAGCGGTCGCTTGCGGGTACGCGCGTGGGAGATTCCATTCTTGCCTACGGTACGTGGGGCGAGCTCGGCCCCGTGCTCGCCATGTCGGTGCTGCTGTCTGCCCGTACGGGCATCGAGACGCTGCTGATCTTGGGACTGTTCGCCGTGGTGTGTGTGCTGCTTGCCGTGGTCCCCAGCCGCTCCAAGCGTATCGGTAGCCGTTTCTTTGCCTTTATTCAGGAGCGCGCCGACACGACCTCCCAAACGTTCGTGCGCCTCACGGTGCTCATCCTGGTCACGCTCGTGGCGTTTTCCGCCATTTTTAGTCTCGATATCGTGCTGGGCGCCTTTGCCGCGGGCTTTGTCCTGCGCTACATCATCCCCGAGGGCAACCATACGCTCGAACTCAAGCTCGACGGCCTTGCCTATGGCTTTTTGATCCCGGTGTTCTTTACCGTTTCGGGTGCCAAGATTGACCTGACCGCTGTGGTATCGCGCCCGGGGCTGCTTGTGGGCTTTATCGTGGCATTGCTGGTTATTCGCGCCGTGCCTATTCTCATACCCATGAGCATTTGCCCTGCGACGCGCGACGTCTCGGCCTATGGCCGCATTACCGTGGCGCTCTACTGCACCACGGCCCTGCCGATTATCGTCGCCGTGACGAGTGTGGCTGTTAACGCCGGCGCCCTGTCGCAAGACGTCGCGTCGGTCATGGTCGCTGCCGGTGCCATCACGGTGTTTTTGATGCCGTTGCTCGCGCAGCTGTTCTACCGCGTGGTCGATGCCGCGCCGGCCGCCGCCGTGGCAGAGGTTGCCGAGCATCCTTCCGATGCGCTTGACATCTTGCGCGCCCATCACGATTTGGCGAGCCTGCTCGCACGCGAGCACGAGCTGCTGACCTCGCATGGACATGGGCGTTCGCTCGACGGCATACCTACCCTTGATTCCATTGCCGACCGCCTCTCGACCGAGGCGGCAAGCGGGCACATCGATGCCCGTATCGTGGACGCCGCTCATTTGCTGGCCGAGAAGACCTATGGCGACGAGATCGATCCGTCCAAGCTGACTCCGCGTGAGCGCCGCCGCCTGGAGCGCGCCAAGCTCGCCGTGCGCGAATACCGCCGCCGCATGCTGGAGCTCTATGCGCGCGAAGAAGCCGAAGACGACGACGGCAAGTAGTCGATGCTTTCTCGGGGAAGCCGCGTCCCGCTTTGAAGGCTCGGAACGGGATGTGGTTTCCGAAACGGGGGTCGTTGGGAAGCTGTGTCCCGGAATGGGCGCTCAGAGTGGGATGCAGTTTCCGCAAGGAGGTCCTGGGGGTAACCGTGCCCCGTTCTGATCCGAAATACTGGGACATAGTTTCCCTTTCATAACAGGAGAAGGCGCGCTGTCTGCAGTTGATTCAGACGGCGCGCCTTTTTGGTTGAGCTATGTTGAAGCTTGAAGCCAAAGCTTGTGGCTCCTTAGGAGCGGGCGGCTCCGTCGACGGGGAGCACGGCGCCCGTGACGTAGGAGGACATGTCGCTCGCCAGGAAAACAAAGGCGTTGGCGACATCCTCGGGCTCGCCCATGCGACCCAGCGGAATGGTGGCGATGATGGGCTTGATGACCTCTTCGGGCAGGTTGGCGACCATATCGGTCTTGGTCACGCCGGGTGCGACGGCATTGACGCGAATGCCCATGGGGGCGAGCTCGCGCGAGAGCGACTGGACCATACCGTTGACGGCAAACTTGGACGTGGGGTAGCCGACACCGGAGGGCTGACCGTACTTGGCGACCATCGAGCTCGTGGTGGTGATGGTGCCGCCATGGCCGGCCTTGGTCATGATCTTGGCGGCTGCCTGGTGGCCATTAAAGACGGCGACGACGTTGAGGTCCATAACTTTGGCGAACTCCTCGGCCGTGTAGTCCAAAAGGGGCGAGCGCTGGGAGATGCCGGCATTGTTGACGACTGTATCCAAGCCGCCCATATCGGCTGCGGCCTGGGTAAAGGCCTCGGTCACGGCTTCGAGCGAGGTGAGGTCGCAGGAGCGGCCCCAGACCTTGGCGTCGGGATAGGCGGCCGCCAGCTTCTCAACGGCCGTGTCGGCAGTCTCCTGGCGCGAGCCAAAGACGGTGACGGCAGCGCCTTCCTCGATAAAACGGCAGGCGATCGCATAGCCGATACCGCGCGTGCCTCCGGTGATGATTGCTTTCTTGCCCTCGAGCAACATGGTGCTTCCTCTCATCGCGGGCGGACATTCGCAGCACAGCGTAGCGGTAGTCGGAATCGGCCGCGTTTGCATATCGGTGAACGTAGCCCGCGTTACCGATGAGCGGCTCGCGCAAATATGCTCTGCCGTTGTGCTTACGGCAGGTGACAAAAGGGCTCCCGTCCTACATCGGACGGGAGCCCTCAAGGCGCGTATTGCTAGGCGAGCGTTGGGCTAGTTCGCCATGACGCCTTCGGTCCAGGCCTCGACGTCCTCGATACGCAGGACGTTGGCGACCTCGGCCACGCAGTCGACGCTGGCAAGCTCGGCGGCGGCAGCCTGGACGTCCTTCTCGAGCGCGCGGTGCGTCAGGAAGATGACCGAGCAGGCATCGCTGACGCCCGATTTGCCGTCCTCGACCTGGTTGATGAGCGAGATCGAGATGTTGTGCTTGGCAAAGATGTCGACCGTCTCGGACAGGGCGCCCACGCGGTCGGCGACTTTCAGGCGCACATAGTACTTGGTCTGAAGCTCGTCCATGGGCTTAAAGGCGAGGTTGTGGCCGTAGGGCTCGATCTCGGGCAGCGGCGCCACGCCGCGGCTGATCTGCTCGGACAGCGACAGGATATCGCCCACGACGGCGCTCGCGGTGGGGAAGGAGCCAGCGCCGGCACCGTAGAACATGGTCTCGCCCACAGCGTCGCCCACCACGTAGACGGCGTTCATGGCGCCGTTGACCTTGGCGAGCATGTGGTCGGCAGGGATTAGCGTGGGGTGCACGCGGACGTCGACGCCGGCATCGGTGTTGCGGGCGATGCCCAGCAGCTTAATGGTGTAGCCGAGCTCGCGGGCCTGGGCGATGTCCTCGGCGCCGATGGTACGGATGCCCTGCTGGTAGACGTCGTCGGTGGTCACGCGGGTGCCAAAGCCGATGGAGGCGAGGATGGCCGTCTTGCTGGCGGCGTCGAAGCCGTCGACGTCGGCGGACGGGTCGGCCTCGGCATAGCCCTTGGCCTGGGCATCGGCGAGCACATCGGCGTAATCGGCGCCCTCGGCGTCCATACGCGACAGGATGTAGTTGGTGGTGCCGTTGAGGATGCCGGCAATGGTCAGGATCTTGTTGCCCACCAGGTCGTGCTCGAGCGTGCTGACGATGGGGATGCCGCCACCGCAGCTGGCCTCGCACTTAATCTGCACGCCGCACTCACGCGCCTTCTCGGCGAGCGTTTCGACATGACGGCCCAGCAGGGCCTTGTTGGCAGAGACGACGTGCTTGCCGTTCTCGAAGGCGGTGGTGAAGATCTCGGTCGCGGGGTGCTCGCCTCCGATGAGCTCGACGACGATATCGACGGCTGGGTCGGTGACGACATCATGCCAGTCACTCGTAAAGGCCTCGCGCTCAATACCGGCTGCTTCAGCCTGCTCCCAGGCAAGCGCACAGGCGCGGGTCAGCTTAAGGTCGATGCCGTAGGCGGCCAGGTACTCATCGTGGTGGCTCTTAATCAGGCGGGCCACGCCGCCGCCGACGGTTCCCAGACCGATGAGGCCGACGTTCACGGTGCGCAGGGGTTCGCTCATAGATAGCTCCTTCGTGCATCTTATGGATGGATTAACCGCTTAAAGGTTGAGTGCATTCTAGCGTGAACCG
>JAXKFZ010000268.1:0-14338 GCA_036550635.1 Collinsella sp.
CAAGCGCGAGTTCACGATCTTCACCATCCTGTCGGTGATCGGCCTGGGCCTCAACGACCTGTACATGTTTGTGGGCGTCACGTTTTTGAGCATCGGCTACCAGGCCATGAAGGCCATCGCCACGTTCCTCGTCACCTGGTATAACTACTTCAGCCGCCGCTTCTTCCTCGAGGGCGCACGGTCGTAGTCGATTCACTATTTGCTTGAATGTATAACCGGTTGGAATTCCCGTTCCAACCGGTTTTTTGTTTGCCGAGAGACCCGGCGACCCAGTCCCATTCGCATGAAAAACGGACGGTCCGGATGTTGGTCCGAACCGCCCGTCTGGCGCGCTATGTCGAGGCCTCTAGCCCGTTACGTAATACCAAACGACGTTGTCGCCATTGGAGAGAACGTAGTTACTGCAGGCCGTCATGGGCGTTGTGCCGTTGACGGAGTACATCCAGCCGCTCGTGCCGCCGTACTGTTTCTCGGCCAAACCACCAATCGCGGAGACATACGTACCGTACGACGAGCCATGTGCGTTGACAGAAAGGCCCAGCGCGCACAGGGCATCGTAGACGGTAGCGCCTTCGTTAAAGGTAAAGGTGCCACCAGAGGACACAGGATTGCCCACAGAGCTCGATGTGACCGAAACCGTCACCGTAACGTAGCTAGGCTGCTGCGAGCTGCCCTGGTCGCCAGTAGAGGCGTTGCCGTTATCGGGGGCAGAAGATGCCCCGCTGGATGAGGAGGAGGCGCCAGGCGTAGAGCCGGCCCCGCCAGAAGAAGTCGAGTTCTGAGAAGTCGACTGATTGCCGTCGGTCTTTTTATTGCTGTTCTTCTCTCCAGACTTCTTGCCATCCTTGTCTTCGGACTTTTTGCTATCCGAGCCCTTGTTTGATTCCTTGTCCGAAGACTCGGACTCCTTCTTAGAGTCAGATTTATCCGAACCCTTAGACTCGTCGTTCGCACCATCCGAAGATTTGGAATCCTTGGAGCCAGCTTTACCCGAAGCGACGGTCGAGTCAGACCCCTTGGCGTCCTTCGCGACGACGCTCTCCCCCGTCACGGTCTGAACGATCCAGTCAATGGACCAGGCGCCGCTCTCGGAAGGATGGACGAAGCCCAGCGATATGACAATTAGCGCAACGCACGCGGCGGTCAGGACGCCAGTAAGCGCCTTCCGTCGAGGGGCGGACGCCGCCGAAGCGGCGCCCTGTTGCTTTGCATCGTCGAACTGAATGAACGAGGAATTTGGTTGCTTGGGGTCAGCGTCCTTGGATTTATTGGACACAGCCCTCACCTACCGACGTTTGGTGAACACGAACACGCCGACGATGGCGAGACCGATGACGCCGGCGGCAACGCCAACAATGGCGAGCGGGTTGGCGCCAGTCTCCTGCTCGGAAGCACTAGAGGGCTTCTTAGCAGTGGTCGTAGAAGCAGCACCCGTATCGGACTTGGAATCGGACTTCTTGTCGGACTTGCTGTCCTTCTTGTCAGACTTCTTGTCAGACTTCTTGTCAGACTTCTTCTCGTCCTTCTTATCGGACTTATCGGAGTCCTTCTTGTTGGGCTTGTTGTCCTTGGTCTCGGTCTTGGTCGACACCGTCGTCTTGGTCATCGGCTTATGACCCGGAGCGACAGCGCCGCCAGCCTGCTGGCCCTTCGTGCCGGAGCCGGAACCCGTGCCCGTGCCAGCGCCAGCACCGGAACCGTTGCCAGCGCCGCCATTGCCGCCATTGGAGCCAGAACCGCCATTGCCGCCAGGGTTAACAGCATTCTTGGTCCACTTGGCATACAGCGTCAGATCGGCCGTCACCGGCGTACTGAAGTCATACGCCCGCGTGCAAGCCTCATCGGTGAACCAACCGCCGAAAGTGTAGCCATCGCGCGTCGGATCGGCCGGCTTGACCAGCTTGCCGTCGTCCGTAGCAACAAACTTAGTGTCGCAAGCAGACCCGCCGTTGGAATTAAAGGCAACCGTCCAAGACTCAACGGCCCCGAGCTTGAACAGCGTGCCCGAATCATTGATGTAGTACAGGCTGCCAGATGCATCGGCAATGACCGGAGAGTCGCAGTGCTGGTAATGGCCAGCCGCATCATAAATCTGCGTCGCCTCTGCATCGCCGAGCGTATAGCGATACACGCCACCACCAGCAGAGTAGTTAACGTAATCCTTGCTATCCGCGCTGTTAACGGTGAAGTACACATAGGTCTTGCCGCCCTGAACACTCACCAGCGGAGTAGCAGCAATACCGTTAAATCCGGCCGGCAGTTCTTTACCGTCAGCAGCGGTGACCATCGTGGTTTTACCGGTCTTCAGATTATAGAAAGCCAGAGCAGAGCCAGTAGCCGTCTGTCCGCCGACAATCAAGTTTTCGCCAGCCACCGCCGGTGCGCTCATGTTATTCGTAAGACCCAGGTCGACCGTCTTCTGCTCGCTCAGTACGCCCTTCGCCGAAAGCGAAATCACATGGAGCTTTCCATCGTGCGTCATCTGATAGAAGGTCGAACCATTGGACGGATCGGCGACACAGTCGGCGTTCGCGAGAGCGCCGAGCTTCATGGTCGAAACGACATCGCCCGTCGTCTTATCAATGCACTTAAGCGTGCCCGCGCTCGTAGGAACAATGGCATACTTATCCGTCAAAGCCGCACCAGTCCAGTAATAGCCCTCGGCAGGGTCGATGTTCTGCCAAGAAACTTCGCCCGTGGCAATCTTAATGCGCGAAAGGGAGCCGTTGCCGTAGGTCGCGTTGTAATTCTCGTCATACGAAATATCGACCGTACCAACATAGACGTACTCGCCGTCCGAAACGACGGTGCAGGAGCTCTGCGTCAAGTCCGTCAAACCGGGCGTCAGCCACTTGCAGATCAGCTTGTCTGCAGTAATCGCCTGGACCGCACCGCCGTTGAGCGGAACGATGATAAGGCCATTGGTATAGATCGGACGAGAGGTATAGCTCACCTTGGAGGCAAGCGGCGCAGAGGCAACCTTTTTGCCCGTGGACGAATCGATCTTAATGAGCTCGTTCTCGGTCGCGATGTACACAAAGCCGTTAGCAATGACAGGCTCGCTGCAGTTGGCATACTGCTGACCAGACTCGGCCTTCCAATCGAAGGCCCACTTAAGACCGGCGGCCTGCGCAGGCGTCTTGGCATCCGTTACGGTCGAACCGTTGCCACTGTTGCCGTAGCCGGCCCACTCGGCAACCCAATCAGGAGTCGTCGCGCTCGGATCCACGACAATCTTGTCGGGATCGGGCATGGGCGAATTTTCGGTGGTATAGGCAAGCGTGACCTTATCGCCGCTCTTGAGCGTAATCTGATTGGCGCAAAGTAAGGAGGGCTCTCCGTTGATATACAGATGCCAATATTTATTGGTCGCAGCATCCCAACCATACGGTTTGTGATCAAACGGCGAAGTAATGGAATTCAGGAACCAGTACTCACCACTCTGGGAGCCGTTGTACGCAACGCCCTTGGCCTTCAGAACTGCCTCAATAAGGTTCTGGGCCGTGGAGCCTTCGGGCAGAGAAACATTGCTTGCCGTGCCCCAACGCGTATTGTTCCCGTTGACATCGGGACCGATAACATCGGCGGATCCAAGCACCTGACCGGGGAGGGCATCGACGTCAGCACCATACATAAAGGTGACGGCGTCACCCTCCTGGAGCTTGTAGGCACCGGCGCCAACGTCGGCGAACTTGCCATTTACGTAGAAGCGCCAATAGCTATTGGTCGCAGCATCCCAGCCATAGGACTTACCATCGAACGGCGAAGTAATGCCGTTGAGGAACCAGCCCCAAGGCGATTCGCCAGCATCGAGAGTAAGGCCGGTCTGCTCAAGGAGATCCTTAGCAGTGGAGCCTGCCTTGAGGCTCGTCTGGCCCGTCGAAGCCCAAACCTGCTGCTTGCCGTCCTTGTCCTTACCAAGTACCTGAACAGAAGCATGAACAGAATCAGAGGGCAACTGGTCGCCCCAGCCACCGTAGAACCACGTAACGGTATCGCCAGCATGAATGGTGACATTGTCCGCCGTGTAGTCGCTCGACTTGCCGTTGATAAACAGCTGCCAATAGGTCGAATAATCGAGCGGCGTACCCAGCTCAACGCCGTTGTACTTAAGGCTCAGAATGAAGGAGCCCGCAGCAACGGCGTCAATATCATTCGCCTCGAGCGCGACCTTCGTAAGGTCAAGCGCGCTCGAGCCGGACGTCACCACATACTGCGCGTTATCGACCCAAGTCTGAGTCTTGCCCTGGGCATCGCGACCAATGACGGTCACATTTGCGGCAACCTGGTCCTTAACGACAGGGGACGAGCTACCAGCCGTATAGGCAAACTCAATCTTCTGCCCCTGGGTGAGCTTGACGCTGCTCGCGCCAACCGAGGAAGACGCGCCGTCGACGAACAGCTGCCAGAAGGCATAAGTCGTCGGATCGTAGGCGAGCGTGCGGCCATCGCTCGGGGATGTGATGCTTTCGAGGTAGAAACCGTATGCCGTGTTCGGATCGTACTTCGCCTTGAAGCCCGTCTTCTCCTGCAGCTTAATGAAGGCATCCGCAGCCGTCGCGCCCTCATCGAGCTTGAGCTGCGTAGGTGCCACCCAGGTCTGAGCCTTGCCGTCGGCATCGGTGCCGATAATCGAGAACGAGACCTCGACTTGCTTCTTGGCGACATCGCCGGTTTCTGTCGGGTTCTCTGTCTGGACGGCAGTCGCGGCGGCAGATCCTGCTTGGCCAGCGGATGCCGTCGAAGACTGCTCGCTCGTGGCAGGGCTCCCCCCCGTCGCCGAGCCTTCGTCGCCAGTTGCTGCCTCTGTTGTGGCGGCACTGGCTGCAGGCGCGCTCCCGGAATCCGAAACCTCGGCGCCGCTCTGCTCAGCGGTACCGCCCGCAAGCGCTGCGTCCTCGCCTGGCGTCGTAGCCTGAGCCACAGCGTCGGTAATGCCCTCGGCACCCTCGGCCCACAGCTGAGCCGGCGTGGTGCTGAAGGCCATCGCGAAGGCCAGGAATGCCACCAGGCCGCGCTTGGCTACGCCGCGCGCGATTACGCCACGGCGACGAAGCGAGGCACGCTGGCACTCGTCCTCAAACATATCCATTTGTCTCCTACTGTCTGTACTTGGAGCGTTGCCTTGAAGCTGCCCCACGTCATCGCGCATGTTGCGCTCGAGTTCCCCCATCGGGGTCCCCCTTCCCTCCAGAGCCCTATGCACACCGGCGGCATACGCCGCAGCCGCATGCAAGATGGGAGGCGATCCGACTTAACCTTAACGACTCGGGCGCGCCGTCCGATCTGCGACGCGAACATCCCGAGCCAAGAGGAATTACGGTTACTGGTACAGCCGGGGACTTGCACCCCGATTCTCCCAAACGCGCAGGAAAACCGCGCATTCGTGCGTCTCCGCACCACCATCTAGGCCATCGATTAAAACCGTCAATATGCTATCACGCAAAAGGGCCTCGCACGCAGGCGAAGCCCAAGGTAAAAGCTATTGTTTGCGATAGGAAAATGCGGTGACGGCCGCAGCCTCTAGTGCTTGCCGCCGTGACTGTTGAGCCAGATATTGCGACCCAGCATAAGCGCCAGCACCAGCGCGCTCACGTAGCCCATAAAGCCAATGACTGGGATACCAAACACAACCGGCTCGATACGCGCGTAGTACACCACCGACGAACCGATAAACAGACCGGCGATCACAATTGCCATCGACATGCGGTCGATAATTCCGCCCAGCTGTCGCAGCGCCTTATCGCTGCTCATGATCTGCGTGTTTACCTTAAGCTGGCCGCGCGTAAGCATACGCGAAGCCAAGCCCAGATACTCGGCCGCCTCGAGCGAGCCTTTTACCGCGCGATAGCTGCTCGCGGCAAGATCGCGGCTCATCTCGCGCATGCGGGCGTAGGTGCTCTTCTCGTTTTTGATGTGCGTCTGGATGATCTGGATCATGTTGACGTTGGGCAAGTACTCGGTCAACAGGCCCTCGAGCGTCACCATGCCGCGGGCGAACATCGTCACCACGCTCGGCAGCTCAACGTCATTTTTGCGCGCGAGGTTTAACAGCGAAGTCAAAAACTCGCCGATATCCAGGTCTTTAAGGTCGAGCCCGGCAAAGTCGGCAACAATAAAGTCCAAGTCGGACAAAAAGGCCGAATGGTCAAGCTCGGCCGAATCGCCGCGCGTCACGGCAAAGCGCATGAGCGAATCCTTGAGCTTGGGCACGTCACCCTCGGCCACGGCGAAAATCATGTCTTTGACGATACCGCGGTCATGGCTCGACATACGTCCGACCATACCCAAGTCGATAAAGTAGACAATACCGTCCTTGAGGATGATGTTTCCCGCATGCGGGTCGGCATGGAAAAAGCCGTCGTCGAGCACCTGCGTCGAGTAGTCCTCGACAATCGCGGCACCGATCTTTTCCAAGTCATAGCCCTCGACCACCAAGCGTTCAGGATCGGCGATCGAAATGCCGTCGACGTAGTCCATAACCACCACGTGCTCGGTGCACAGGTCCAGATAGGATTTAGGGCACGTCACGCCATGAACGCTCTTATGGAACTCGTAGAAGTCGTTGAGGTTTTTGGCCTCGGCCAAAAAGTTGGTCTCCTCGCGAAACGAGGTCCACAGCTCCTCGACTACGCCGTGCAGGTCAACGAATTGATCGGTGTTGACGAACTTGGAAACGATACGCACCACCGAGCGGATGATATCGATGTCCTGTGCCATAACCCGCTGCGCACCGGGGCGCTGAACCTTGACGGCCACGTCCTCGCCCGTCACCAGACGAGCGCGATGTACCTGTGCGAGCGATGCGCTACCAAGCGGATTGGGGTCGATCGCATCGAACATCTCCCCCAGGCGCAGGCCGTATTCCTCTTCCAGACAGCGGAGCACCACCTCATACGGCACCGGCTCCACGTCGGAGCGCAGACGACGCAGCTCGTCGCAAAAGCGTTGCGGCAGAATCTCGGACCGGTTGGCCAGAATCTGCCCCATCTTGACGAACATGGGGCCGAGTTCCTCGAGCAGGCGGCGCAAACGAACCGGCGTGAGGTTATCCCACGCGCGGTACTTTTTGACCAGGCGAACAATCTGCCCGATGCGTTCGCGACGACCCGCCGGCGTGAGCTGGTATTCCTCGTCCGGCGCCATCGCGTCGGGCTCCTCGGGGACCATATCGACAGCGCGCGGCTTTTTGCGAGCGCCCGAGACGGCGGCATCGACCTCATCGACAACCGCCGCCTCGTCACCCAAGGGATCTAGATTGTTGTAATCGGTGGTGGAATCTGCCATCTGCGCTGCTACTCGGCCTCTTCGGTATCCTTCGCATCGTCGGGCTCAACGGACTCAACGGGCACCGAGGTCACGTTGTCCTCGACCGAATCGACGATGTCGCGCACATGGGCCAGGAAGGCCGTGCGCTCGGGGGCGGTCATGACGCGGACCCGGGCAAGGATGAGCTCGTCAAGCACGCGCTGGGCCGCGGTCTCGCCCTGCATGCCCAAGCGCTCGGTCAGATCGGAGATGGTACCGCCGGCCTGCTCGAACATGTCGGACACACTGCGGGCGATATCGGGGGTGGTGGTGTCCTTGCGGACCTGCTCGCCCTTGGTGTTAAGGTCGTCGAGGACCTTCTTGCCGCCTTCGACAGCAACGGCGGCAGCGCCAAAGCCCACGTTAATGGCGCCGTTAACAAGCTGATCGAGTTTCATAACCATGGTTATCTCCAATCACAAACAACTGCATTGGCGTTCTTGTACCCAAGATTGAGCGAAAGCGACAAAGCGTTTTAGCGCTATTCGATCGATGGGAAATCCCTACCTCACGTTGTCATTCATCGCGAAAGAGTTCTTCATGGCGCAGCTCGTGGTGTAGAGCACCTTGCCCAGCAGGGCATCGGTCTCCACGCGAACACGCTCGGCAAAGGCCTCGTTGGCGCGTGTAAGCTCGGAAGGCACCTCGGCCTCGGGCAGAGCGGCTACGGCAGCGTCGACGTCATGGATCTGCTTGTGGCCCATGCCACCGATCTTCTCCTGATAATCCTCGACCGCGCGGCCGCACTCATGGAAACGGACGTCGGCCAGGGCACCGATCAGGCGGTTGGCCCAGTAGAAGTTTTCGGACGTCACGCGAGCCTGCGTGTCGGCATAGTACTCGGGCATGGTCTCGACGTTGGCGTACAGCGGAACCAGCGCGTTAAACGAGTTGGAGCCAAAGGCCATCCACTGCACGGCGCGATAGGCCGGCTGCGCATAGGAACGCAGCTGCAACACGGCGAGCTGGCTGTTGCGGTTGATGCCGATGGGGCGATAGGCGCCGCGCGTGGCGGGCGTGCCCTTGCTGCCGTAGCAGTCGTACTCCGTGCCCTGGTAGTGGCTCGAAAGCACGTACTTAATGTCCTCGATGGTCACCTTGCGCTCGGGCACGCGGCTCCAAGGGATGTCGTCGCTCTCGGGCGTGAAGTCGGCGTCGGGGCCATCCCACACGTCGCTGGGGTTGAGGCAGCGCTGCATGTACCAGGCGCGCGGCGTGTTGTAGACATGGTCGCTGTCGCTGTGCGAACCAAAGGCCTCGCGCGGGTTAAAGACCGCAGCCGGACCGTCGCCCTCGACACCCAGCGTCAGGTCCAGATGCCACTCGGCCATCCAGGAGCGCAGGTCGGCGGAGCACATGTGGTCGGCCTGGTCGCCCTCGGCGTCGTCCAGGTCAAAGCTGTCGATGCCCAGCTGGTTGGGCATGGTCACATAGGCGTCGTCAGGCACGCGCCTGGCGATCCAGTGGTGACCGCCGATGGTCTCGAGCCACCAGATCTCGTCCACGTCGCTAAAGGCGATGCCGTTGTTCTCGTAGGTGCCGTAGCGCTCGAGCAGCTCGCCCAGAATACGCACGCCGTCGCGGGCGGACTTGGCATACGGCAGCACCAGGGTCACCATGTCCTCCTCGCCCAAGCCACCGGGCTGCGCCGGCACATAGCCGTCCTCGCCCTCGTTGCCCTTGGCGGGAACGTAATCGACGAGCGGGTCGGCGCCGCGAACGCGCTCGTTGGTGGTGAGCGTCTCGGTTGCGGACATGCCAACGTTAAGCTCGTTGAAGCCGGCCTCAGCCCAGATGCCGTGGCCCGGGACAACATCGGGGACGCTCGTGTAGCGCATGGGGTTATCGGGCAGTTCAACGGTCAGGTGACTCAGGACGCTCGTGTAGACGCGCGGCTGCTCGTCGGGATGCACCACGCGCATACGCTTGGGCTCAAACACCCCGTTGGACGAGTCCTCGTTGCGGGCGACAAGCGTCGACCCGTCGTAGCTCGCGTTCTTACCAACCAAAATCGTTGTGCACGGCATGCGCATCCTCCTTAAGCGAAGAAATCAAACGATAACAGTGTATCGCTTCGACACGAAAAGGGCGAAACCACGGCCTCGGCAGCCCCCGTGGTCAAAAAATGCCAAATATGAGTACTGTCACAAATTTAGTGGCAGCAAATTGCACTGTTCCGGGCGCCGGGAATCCTCACCTGTCCAAAAACTGAGTCTAGTAATTCCCCATACGTCCAATAAAATTGGCTCTTTAACGATATTACTTATCGCTAAAGAGCCAAAATGATCTCAAACATATGTGACTAACTTGGCAACAGTACTCATATTTGGCATTTTTTGACCACGGGGTATCTAACCAACCCCCTAAACAGCCTCCAAACGCCTATTTTACCGCGCGCTCAGCCGCCTCGATCACGTGCTTGGCGAGAATTGCTGTCGTCACGGCACCCACGCCACCCGGCACGGGGGTGATTGCGCCAACAACCGGCTCCGCGGCATCAAAATCGACGTCGCCGACCAGCTTGCCAGCGACTTCGTCCCAATTAATGCCAACATCGATAATCGCCTGGTCCTCGCGGACCGCATCTGCGCCAATCGTGCGCGCGCGTCCAACGGCGGCAACCACAATGTCGGCAGCACAGCACTCGGCGGCAAGATCGCGCGTATGCGTATGGCACGTCGTCACGGTTGCGTTGCGCGCCGTAAGCATGGCGGCAACGGGGCGGCCAATTACCAGTGAGCGTCCGACCACGGCAACTTTGGCGCCGTCCAGCTCAACGCCGTAATGATCCAGCAAAGCAAGCACGGCTTCAGCTGTGCAGGGGGCAAAACCCTCGCCGCGCCCCGAAAGCGTGGTGAGCAGCGAAGCCGGCGTCATGGAGTCAACGTCCTTGGCGGGATCGAGCGCTGCGGCGACGGCGTTCTCGTCAAGGCCGGCGGGCAGCGGGCGAAACATCAGACAGCCATGAACAGCCGAGTCGGCATTGATGTCCTCGATGGCCGTCAACAGCTCGTCTTGCGAAACACCGGCAGGAAGCAACACGCGACGCGCCTCGATGCCAACCTTTTCGCAGCGTTTAAGGGCGCCGCGCTCGTAGGATAGGTCGTCCTCGCGTTCACCCACACGCACGATAGCAAGCGTCGGAACAACACCGCGTTCGCGCAGCGCAGCGCAGCGGGCAGCGAGCTCCTCAGTCAAAGCGCGGGCGACGGGAGCACCCTTCAGTAGCTCAGCCATGGCTATCCCCTCTTTCTTGCAGCGTCGGAGGCGCGGCGCGCCAGCGCATCGGCGCGCGGCAACCATGTGTCGAGCAACTCATCACACGCCGTCTCGAGCTCCTCGGCGCGTGCACGATCCTTCATAGACGTGGTGTTCGCAAAGAGCGTCAAGCTCGCGCCCTGCATGGCGGCGCGGCAGAATACGGCGCCGCACGCCACATCGGACAGCAGCTGACGCGAACCCTTGTCGGCCATGTCCTCGAGTAGCGCCAGCGCACGCCCGCAGGCATCCATAATGCGATACGGCGGCATAGCGGCCACATGCAGCGCATCCTGAATCGCCGCAGGTCGAGCCGGATCATCACGAGGAATACCGTATGCCGCAGATACCTGGCCGTATGCACGAACATCCTCGGCAACCAGGCCCACAAGCTCCTGCGCCAACTCGTCTGCCTGGGCAAACGCGCGCGTCAGATCGTCTGCGCGATCGGCAAGCGCAGGGTTTGTCGCACCGTAGCGGGCAACCATTCCGCACAGCGAGGCGCCCAGCGCGCCCACAAAGGCGCTCGCGCTGCCACCGCCGGGAACCGGCTCGCGCGCGGCCAGCGCCTCGGCAAACCCGCGGCAGGTCTTGTCCATCATCTCTTGGCTCATACGCATGCACCTTCAAGTCGTATGCATCGGTCGGGTGGCAACCGCCGACCGACCGCATCGATCACATAATGGTGCTAAGTCTAGCCCATAAGTACTCAAGCGTCAGCGCACCTGGCCATCGCGGATTTCTATGACGAACGATAGGCGTCGGCACCGCAAACATGGAACACATGGCCCACCTTTCGAGACTTCCGGACGTCACAAACTGGGACATATCTATAAACAAGGAACCTGTTGGGGCAACGCCCGCGTACACGCGCCCCTTTAAAACAACGGACACCTCACCCCGGGGAGAGCCAGCACCGGCCCTCCCCTCTTTTGGACCCGCGCATATTGCCACTTAACGGCGCAAATCCGGCCCTCAGAATGGGACACATGGCCCACCCGAAGGAGCCGTCCACGCGTACAGTAAAGGCAGGTAATCCATGGGCGGTTACAGATCGAGGAGGACACGACCATGAAAAAGAAGGCCTTTGCGATTCTCACCCTCTGCATCAGTCTCTTTGCCGCGGTTGCCCTGGTGGGTTGCGGCGGAAGCGGCGGCGCTACCGGCAGTGGCGGTGGCGGCGGCGCAGAAAAGCCAGCCGTGGATATGAGGACCGACTTCATTTGGTTTAAGGTCGAGGTTCCCGAGGGAGTCGAAATCACGGACGTTGCAGGCGACACCGCCGACAGGGCCCAGTTTAAGTTCACCGAGAGCGAGCACGCCAGCGACCGTTTCATCCCCGTCTTCGATCCTGACAAGAACGCCGACGAGCTGTTCGACTACGAGGCAAAGTGGAAGGCCAACTCTGGATGGACCGAGAGCGATCCCGTTAAGTACAACGGCAAGACCTGGCGCAGTGCCTACTTCACGCACTCGGGCGGCGTAACGACCGAATACTTCACCGACGTTGACGGCGGCAGTGTGTACGTGCGTATCGACAACGTCGAGGAACACAAGGACGCCGTCGAGACCATGATGAAGTCTCTGGAATTTGCCGACGACATCGCCGAGGCCAAGACCGAGGCCATGGACGTCAAGCTCGACGATATCGAGATCAAGCGCTAAACGACTGGCAAGCGCAACGGGAAACACGGTCGCAGTGCAAACAAGCGACGGTACCCCAGCGTTTCGTACTCAGGGAGGGCCGGTAAACCGACCCTCCCTTTCTTATGCCGGTAGCCGACGAGCGCGAGGATGCCGGACGCCGGAACCGCTCCAAATGTAGCAACAGTACGAAAACGACAAACACCCCGACACGTCCGCCCGCCGATTTATTACGCCGCGCAGACAATTAAACCAGCATCTTTAAACATCTGAGCAGTATAGTGACCAAAACTATCGCATAACCGCACTCTACGAATGGAGAAGTTATGACCGAACATCACGCCATCAGCCGCCGAGCATTTACGTTGGGCCTTGGACTCGCGGCGTTGTCGCCACTTGCAAGCCTGCCCGAAACCGCAGCGCCGGGCATTCCCCTGCGAGCGGCATTTGCAGACAACACACCCGCACCGTCGGCCAACCTCGACAAGTTCGTCATTCGTCTTCGCCCCGCGGGCTATTTTCGCACCGCGAGCGTCAACGAAGACGGCAACGTCATCGGCAACGTCTGCCACTTGTTTAATGACGGCACGTCCAGCAAGCTCATCCTTGAGAACGTAACGACCAAGAATGACGATACAAACTGGTATGCTATCCGCACCTTGCTCAATTTCGAAGAGCACAAGAAGACGGGCTACAGCATTTGGTCGGTCGATGGCGACTCGGACAAAGATGGAAAGGTCATCCACGTATGGAGTGGCGAGCATGACGGCAAGGCCAGTCGCTCTTTTGCGTTCGAGCGTCAATCAAACGGTACCTATATCATCCGAGACCGCACGGTCGAGAAAGAAACCGAGAAAAAAGACATTAAGTACCTGGCCATAGAAAAGGACGGCAAAGACCAGGACAACAATAAGATCTGCCATAAGAGTAAGAGCATTCCGTGGGAGCTCGAGCTTGTCGGCTACAGCATGGACAAGACCAATGCCACAGTTAGCAGCATCGACTGGACCACGTATAGCAGCTACGTCGACGGACCATGTTGGATGAGCCACGTCGATGGCAGCAAGTACCTCGACGAACTGAGCATCCCGGGAACTCACGATTCGGGCACCTGCAGCGTCGACAACGACACCGAGCCCCAAACCTCGCTTGCAAAGTGCCAGCAGGATTACATCCCCACGCAGTTGCTCGAAGGCATTCGCTATTTTGATATCCGACTTGGAAAGAACGACAAGAACGGCGACCCCGGCATCGACCATGGAATATGCTACCTGCACAAAAAAGACGGGGGCTTTATGCAACTCTCCGATGTCATCGGTTACTTCAAAACATTTTTGAACGAACACCCGTCAGAAGCGCTCATCATGCTGGTGTCACGAGGCAACGACGAGGCTACCGACGAAAGCGTTACGACGGCTTTCGCCAATGTTATGGGCAATAACTCCGATCTGTTCTATACGTCGAGCCATGTCCCCACACTGAACGAGGTGCGCGGAAAGATCGTCCTGCTGCGTCGATTTAAACTCGCCGGCGACAGCGTAGACGGCCACACGTGGGGCCTCGACCTCACTGAATGGGACGGCAAAATCAAGGCGCATTCCGGAAAGTCCATGTGCCTCGTCCAAGACGCGCGAGGCTTTGAGGCTGCGGGCAATGCGGGTGCCAAAAAGCCCTATTGCACCAAGGTATATGCCCAAGACCATTACGACTGCACGGGATCCAGTAAGATCGACTGGGTCGATATGGCCCTGAAGGCAGCGTCCGAGTTCGAGCGCAGCACCGTAGATATCACTGCCGCGGACGGGACAACGGTGCAGGCAACGGAGCGCTGCTGGTTTATCAACTACACGAGCTGCACGCAAAACAACCCTTTTACCGCAGCGCGAGTGGTCAACGAGCACCTGTACAAGAGCTCGTATATAAACAATACCGGAGTTGAGAGCACAAAGGCGGACTGCCGCAAGCACATTGGCATCATCGCATCCGACCCTTGATTATCAACTTCATCCGAACACCTCCCACATTCATCCGCACATGTGCGGATGAATGTGGGAACCCGATACCCTGAGGGCCGGATCGGCCGGCCCCGGGAGATCGGAGGACGCCATGTCCGGAAAGAAGAAAAGGG
>JAXKFZ010000269.1:0-2269 GCA_036550635.1 Collinsella sp.
GACGGCGGCGAGGCTTGCTCGACGCGCCCTGCTCCGCCTGCTCATCAGTAGGCTGCTGGCCCTTGGCCTCGGCATCAACCTCAAGCTGCGGCTCAACAGGCTTCTGCTCGCGAGCCGCCGGCTCAACGGTCTTCTCGTCCTTCTCGCCCTGAGTGGTCGAAGCCGGCTCGCTCTTCTCCTGACGCCTTACGGGATACGCGCGCCCCGCAAAACCACGTCCGGGACGGCATGAACCCGGAGCCTTCTTGGCAGACTCCTCAACATCGTCTGCAACCTCAGAAGACTCTTCAACCTCACGCGCGGCATCCTGCTGTGCAGCCTTAAAGTGAGCACCGCGACGGCGCTTGGGCTCTTGGGCCTCCACGGGCTTTTGCTCCTTCGTGGGCTTCTGCGACTCGGCAGCAACCTCGGTCTCAACAGCCTCGGCATCCGTCTCACCCTTTTGAGCAACGGCGCGACGGAAGCGCTCCTGCTGGGCGCGGCGCTGCGCATCGCGCTTGCCACCCCCGCCAAAACCGCCGCGTCCTGCCTTGGCCGTAAAGGCACGCACGACGTTCTCATCGAGCAACTCATCGGTATCGACATGCTCACGCGGAGCAGTTTCTTCCACAGCAGGCACGTCAGCGGAATCCTCGACGACAAAATCCTCGACGGACTCGGCAGGCTGCTCCTGGGCATCGCGGATCTCGGCATTGATGGTATAGAACGCCGGGCGCCCGTTAATGCCGCTACCCTCGATCTTGGTCACGATATTTGCCGCGATAAGTTCATCGCGCATCGCCTTGGTGTCACATTCCTTATCGACGGAGCGGAAAATTTGCGCCAGCGCACTCGACTTAATCTTGAGCGCCTTGCGGCAGAGCAGGTCGTAGGCAACCAGCTTGGCACGCTCGGCAGAAAGCGACGTCTGGCTGCTCAGACGTTCAGCCAGGGCATCGACATTATTTTGGTTATCGGAATATACCGTCTTGGCCACGGGGCCCCTTTCATATGTACACATATACGTTTATATGGTACAACGCGCGCCCTTATCCACGCAAAACATCTGCGAGAACACTCGGGCGTCGCCCGCTTTTGCATGAAAAAAGACCGAGTCCGCGTCGTTGCGGACCCGGTCTTTCCGAGTCATATGGATGGAACGGCTAGCCCATCAAGCTGACTAGGCCTTGGCAGCCTCGGCGTCGACAGGAGCCTCGGCGGCAGCGGCGCGGCCGTACTCGGCCTTGCCCATCTCGGACCACTCGGGCTCCTCGTCGGGCATGGAGCCAGCCTCCTTGCCGAAGAACTCCTTGAGGCAGTTGACGGCGACGATGAGACCCAGGACCATCAGCAGGACGGCGAAGACGAGCTGCAGGCCCTTGGTGGCGGCGACGGAGACGGCGGCCGTGGTGGCAGTAGCCGGGATGGTACCGAAGAAACCGTAGGCCTGGACGGCGGTCATGCAGCCCATGGCGCTCTGGACCAGCGAGGTGAAGGTGCAGCAGAGCAGGAAGGCGACGGGCACGTAGAGCATCCAGCCCTTGCGGCCGGTGCACTTGCAGAACACGGCGAGGGTGATCATGGTCATGCCGCCGAGCAGCTGGTTGGAAGCACCAAAGAGCGGCCAGATGTTGGCATAGCCACCAAAAGCGAGGGCGAGACCGGGAAGCAGGGTAACGACCGTGGCGAACCAGGGGTTGCCGAGGACCTTCATGTAGCCGGCCTTGGACTCGATGGCCAGGGCATCGTTGGTCTGGGCAAAGAACTCGGAGAACGAGGTGCGGGCGATGCGGGCGACGGCGTCGAGCGAGGTCAGAGCCAGAGCGGAAACGTTCATGGTCATAAAGACGGTAGCGAGCGTGCCGTCAACACCGAAGGCCTGCATACCGCGGGAGATGCCAGCGGCGAAGATCTGGAACGGGGTGGAAGCGACACCGGCGTTGAGGACGCCGGTACCGGCGGTGTTCATGTCGGAGAACATGATGCCGGCGACGATGATGGCAAGGATGCCGACGAAGGACTCGACGATCATGGCGCCGTAGCCGACCTTGACGGCGTCCTGCTCCTTCTCGACCTGCTTGGAAGAGGTGCCGGAAGAAACGAGGCTGTGGAAACCGGAGAGAGCACCGCATGCGACGGAGACGAACAGGACCGGGAACATCATGCCGGAGGCAGTGGAGAAGCCGGTAAAGACCGGAGCGGTGATAGTGGCCTGACCGTTGACGCCCAGGACGACGATGCCGAGGACAGCGCAGACGATCATGACGATCATCATGATGGAAGTGAGGTA
>JAXKFZ010000270.1:0-13911 GCA_036550635.1 Collinsella sp.
AAACATAATGGATAAGACAATCGCACCTGTGGCAAGCAAGGTTGCTGACAGCAAGATGCTCGACGCCCTCATGGGCGGCATGATGTGTACGCTGCCCATGACCCTTGGCGTCTCGGTTATCGCGATTCTCATCAACTTCCCCATTCCGGGGTTCTCCGATTGGGTGGTTTCGAGCGGTCTCATGGCGACCGGCAACTCCATCCTCACCGTTACCATGAACATGATGGGTATATACATCTCCTTCTTCATCGGTTTGAGGTGGGGTAAGGTATGCGGCCTTAGCGGTTATACCGGTGGCATCGTGAGCGGCGCGGTGTTTTTGGCATTCATGCCGCAGCAATCGTTCGAGGATATTCCCATGGCGAGTTTCATCAACACGTCGTACATGGGATCGAACGGCATCTTCGTCGCCATTCTGCTTGGCCTGATCGTGCCGAAGGTGACAGCCATTTTGATGAGCAAGCTTGAAATCAAGCTCCCCGATATGGTTCCGCCCATGGTTGCAGACTCGCTGTCGCCGATGTTTGCCGCCATCGTGCTATTCACTGCGGTGTGGTTCGCCAAGTGGGGTCTTTCTTTCACCCCGTGGGGCAACCTGTTCGATATGATCAACACCTTGATCGGCACGCCGGTCACGATGGTCGGTGCCTCTCCTTTGGCCTATATCATCGTGTGCTCGCTGCAGTCGATCTTCTGGTTCTTCGGTGTCCACCCCAACGTGATGCTCAACTTCTACGCTCCGGTAATCATGGCTTGCAGCGCTGCTAACACCGAGGCCATCATCGCGGGCGAGGCACTGCCCTATGGCGCTTGGGCCGTCGTCGCGCTCGGCACCGCCATCGGTGGCCAGGCTAACGCCCTGGGCATCAGCATCTCGCTGCTCTTCACCAAGTCCGAGCGCTTCAAGGCGATTCGCGGCATCGCGCTTGTTCCGTCGCTTTTCAATATCTCCGAGCCGCTCATGTTCGGTCTGCCGGTCGTGCTGAATCCCACGTACTTCATCCCGTTCGTGCTGAACATCCCGGTCTGCGCCATCGTGGTCCAGGCGCTTTACGCCCTCGGTCTTGGGGCTGCGTTCAATCCCACGATTCAGCTTCCCTGGGTGCTTCCCCAGCCGGTCATCGCATTCATGCAGGGCGGCATCGGGTGCCTGGTGATCTGGGTTGCGGTTTTGGCGGTGTCGGTGCTCATGTATACCCCCTTCACCCTTATGGCTGATCGCCAGGCGTTGCGAGAGGAGCAGGCCGCTCTCGAGGAATCGGCCGCATAGGGATTTTCATATTCACACCATCATTTTCCATGAGGTTGGGAGCGTAGGATGAAACATATCGTACTTATGTGCGCCGCGGGCGCTTCGACGAGCATGCTGGTACAGCGCATGCAACAGGCGGCTGAAAAAGACGGTTTCGTGTGCACCATCGAGGCGCACCCTGTCAACCAAGCGGCGGAATATGCGGATAGCGACGTTATCCTGCTGGGACCGCAGGTTCGCTTTGAACTCAACAAGGTGAAGAATCAAGTGAACTGTCCGGTGGAGCCGATTGATATGACAGCGTATGGGACAATGAACGGCGAGGCCGTGCTCAAACAGGCTCGAAAGTTGCTGGGGGCATAGCCATGTCAGAGATCAAACAAGAAGCGATCGATCAGTTTGAAATGACGTGCTTCTCTATCGTCGCTCAGGTGGGGAGCGCGCGCAGCTGCTACCTCGAAGCGATAACCTGTGCCGAGAATGGTGATTTTGAGGCCGCCCGGAAACTTATCGACGAGGGCAACGTGGTGTTCAACGCAGGCCACGACGCTCACATGAAACTGCTTCAGCAAGAGGCCAGCGGCGAGGAGCTGCCGTTTCGCATCATCTTGCTGCATGCGGAGGATCAGCTCATGAGCGCTGAGGGCTTCCGTATCCTTGCCGAGCGCTTCATCACGGTCTATCAACGCATGGGTGCAAGCGCCTAACTGATTATCTGACGGGAAGCCGGGACTGCCATGCAGCCCGTCTTCCCGTTTCATGAAGATGTTTTCACGATCGAGGAGGTACCCAATGGCATTTCCGGAAGGTTTCCTGTGGGGTGGCGCCACCGCCGCCAACCAGTATGAGGGCGGCTGGGAAGAGGGCGGCAAAGGACCGAACACCTCGGACGCCATGACCAGCGGTAGCCATACGGTGTCACGGCAGATAACGTGGCGTAATACCGCGACAGGGGAAACCGGCGCGCTTCCCGTGTATGCGGTTTGCGAGGAGGGACTTCCTGAAGGGCTGGAGGTGGCGGTGGTTGATGGCTACTACTATCCCAGCCACACGGCCACCGACTTCTACCACCACTACGCCGAGGACATCGCCCTCATGGGCGAGATGGGCTTCAAGTGCTTCCGCCTGTCCATGAACTGGGCGCGCATCTTCCCCACGGGCGAGGAGGCTGAGCCCAACACCGAGGGTCTAGCGTTCTACGACGCCGTGTTTGACGAGTGCGCTAAGTACGGCATCGAACCGCTCGTGACGCTCTCGCACTACGAGACCCCGCTCGCGCTCGTGAACAAGTACGGCGGTTGGAAGAGCCGCGAGCTCATCGACCTGTTCGTGCGCTACGCCACCTGCGTCATGACAGGGCAAGGTGAAGTACTGGCTCACCTTCAACGAGATCAACATGATGAGCATGGGGAGCTTCATGGCGGGCGGGCTTACGGATGGGAGCCCCCATGCGAAGGCCCAGGCGGCGCACAACCAGTTCGTGGCGTCTGCCCTTACGGTTCGGTCGGCGCACCAAATCTCCCCTAAGATCATGGTGGGTCAGATGCTCGCGTACAACCCCATCTACTCCTATTCCGCCGACCCCGCCGATCATCTGCTCGCCATGGAACGCGAGCGTGACGCGCTGTGGTATGCCGACGTGCAGGTGGGCGGCCACTATCCCGCCTATCGCTTGAGGGAGATGGAGCGCGCGGGCATCAAGCTGGAAATGGGCGAGAACGACCTCGAGCTTCTCGCAACCTATCCGGCAGATTTCCTGTCGTTCTCGTGCTACGGAGGCTCGACGGTATCGTTGCGCCAGAAGGAGCTCGAGGTCGCGTCCGGCAATCTCGCTTTCGGCATGGTGAAAAACCCCTACCTCGAGACCAACGCCTGGGGCTGGGCGACCGATCCGTACTGCCTGCGCATCGCCTTGAACGAGCTCTACGACCGCTATCACAAGCCGCTTTGGATCGTGGAGAACGGTATCGGCTGGAGCGACGAGGTGAAGGCCGACGGCTCCATCCATGACGGCTACCGCATCGACTACCTGCGCAAGAACATCCAGAGCATGGAGGATGCCGTGGAACTCGACGGCGTGGACCTCATGGGCTACACCATGTGGGGCTGCGTCGACCTGGTCAGCGCCGGCACGGGCGAGATGCGCAAGCGCTACGGCTTCGTCTACGTCGACCGCGACGACGAGGGCAAGGGCACGCTCGCGCGCAGCCGCAAGGACAGCTTCTATTGGTACAAGAAGGTCATCGAGAGCAACGGCGAGGACCTGGACTAACCCTATGGGACAGGGGATAAGATTATGGACTGCTATTTCGGTATAGATGCGGGCGGCACTCAGGTGAAATGGGCGGTGGTGAACGCCGACTACCACATTGAGGAGCACGGAAGTATCCCAACATGCACCTCGCCCGCCGACCAGGTTATCGAAACGTTCCGCTCGGTGATCGAGCCCCATCGCGCCCGGGTGAGGGGCGTGGGAATAAGTATGCCCGGAGTCTTTTCCGAAGGCGATTCCGATGGCGTGGTTGGGGGAGGCGGCGCCCTTCACTGTTTGGACGGATATCCGCTCGGTCGCATCTTGCGCGAGAGCACGGGGCTTCCCGTAACCATCGAGAACGATGCGATGTGCGCGGCACTGGGAGAATATGCCGTCGGCGCGCTGAAGGGGGTCTCCCTGGGGTTGATGGTGGTGATCGGTACGGGTCTCGGCGGTGCCATCGTTGTTGACGGTCACATCTTGCGAGGCGCGCACAATCTCGCCGGCACCGTGTGCTTTGTGAGCAACGATGTGCGCAAGCCCGTGACCTTTGGGTCGGTGTACGGTGATGTCACCAGCTGGCGGGCGCTCCGAGACCAGGTGTGTGCGGCGAAGGGGATTGATCCGACCGATGATATCGACGGATATCGGATTTTCTCTTGGATTGAAGAGGGGGATGAGGACGCTCGTCGCGGTCTGGATGCATACGCGTTGGTCTTCGACAACATGCTGATGGGGTTGCAGTCGGTCATCGACCCTGAGGTCATCGTGGTCGGCGGCGGAATCAGCGCCCGTCCCGAGCTGTTTGAGGCATTTGAGCGCATGATGGATCAGGCTCACGTTCTTCCCATCATACCGAGGCCCTGCATCAAGCCAGCACAGAACGGCAACGATGCCAATTTGCTTGGCGCTGTGCGCACGCTGCGCCGCTCGCTTGGCGAGTGCGATTGATTGGCGGCTGGTGGCCCGACTCGCGGCCTCCTGTCCTAAAAAAAGAGTATGGGCTCCTTCGTTCATTCGAACGAAGGAGCCTACGTTTTGTAAGGGGCCTCCTGGCGAATTTTCATTCGCCAGGAGGCCTTTTGCTGTTGATCGAGAATGTCGCTGGACAGTTAGTTCAGATACGTATTTTTCAGAGGGTGTGTAAAGGCCGACCTGAGCCCGATTGGGCTGAATTTGACTTTCTGAACCGGTGGAGACGCTCATATAAGGGGGAGAAAGGTTGTCATGGGGCTCAAAGTGACTTCAAACCACTCTATTAGCGCCAAGAAGCACGGCCAAAAAATACGTATCTGAACTAACTGTCCACAACCCTCCGCAAACCTTTCATTCCAACCCAAATCAGCCAACGTACGTCATAGCAATCCCCGGTAGGTCGAGGGGTGCTTTGCGGGCGGGACAGGCTTTATCTGAACGACTTTGCAAAGCAACCGGAGTGAAGATAAAGCCTGGCCCGCCCGCAAAGCACCACGCAGACCGCAGGGACGGGAGCAGCTATACTACTCTCAGTAGTTAAGGGTCGCGGATTCGCCGCGTCACCGCTCTCAACAGGAGGTCTTTGTTTATGGCAGATCAGAAGCCGGTTGTCGGGATCATCATGGGCTCCAAGTCCGATCTGGGCGTTATGGAAGGTTGCACCGCCGAGCTCGAGGCACTGGGCGTGCCCTATGAGCTCGTGATTGCAAGCGCGCACCGCACGCCGGCGAAGGTCCATGAGTGGGCCTCGACCGCTGCCGACCGCGGCATCAAGGTGATTATCGCCGCCGCCGGCAAGGCCGCTCACCTGGGTGGTGTCGTGGCTGCCTTTACGCCGCTGCCGGTTATCGGTGTGCCTATGAAGACGAGTGACTTGGGCGGTATGGATTCGCTGCTGTCGATGGTGCAGATGCCTTCGGGTGTGCCCGTGGCCTGCGTTGCCATCAACGGTGCCAAGAACGCCGCCATTTATGCCACGCAGATTCTGGGCGCATGCGACCCCGAGTACCGCAAGGTTATCGAGAAGATGAAGCAGGAGATGGCCGACGCCTAGGCGTTCTGCCGTTTCACCGCAGTATAAGGAGAGCCATGTCCGACTATCAGGGAAAACGATTCAAGGCTTCTCAGATTCCCGATCCATCGAAGCCGGGTGCTGCCCATGCGGCGCAGCAGGGTCGGGCATCCTCTCCTCAGCAGCCGCGCGCGCCGCGCCCCGTGACACCGGCGACGCATCGTCGACAGGACGCGCCAGCCGCATATCGACCTTCATCTTATAGCAACGCTAAGAAGCCGCCCCGGTCTTCATCGCATGCCGCGCCGTCGGATTACACCGAGCCGCCGCGCAAAAAGCGTCGCTCCATTATTCCCATTCTGCTCATCATCATCGGTATCGGCCTGATTGTCGCCGCCGCCGCTATTTTTATTAATGCCCAGATTGGCTATAAGCAGGCGAGCGATTCGTATCAGAAAATCGAGAAGCAATATGTAAGCGATAAGGACGCCAGCGGCGTGCCGATTATCGACTTCGATGCGCTTGCTCAGACGAACCCCGAGATTGTGGGTTGGATTTACGTGCCGGGAACCAACATCAACTATCCCGTGGTGCAGACCAACAACAACTCCAAATACCTCAACACGCTGTTCGACGGAACGGCTAACGCGTCCGGTGCCATTTTCCTGGATAGCGATGACACCGCGCCGGGAATGGTCGACCAGCAGACCACGATCTACGGCCACCATATGAACGATGGGTCGATGTTCAACGTGATTTCGGACACCACTGATCAGGCGACGTTCGATAGCATTGAATATGTGTACTACATCACGCGCGATGCGACGTATAAGCTGCGTCCGCTGGCGACCAAGGTGGTCGAGGACACGTATGCCAAGGCGCGCACGACCAATTTTGAGGGCGACGACGGACTCAAGAACTACCTGTCCGAGATGCTCGACGGCGCTTCTGCCGTGGCGAGTGATGCCACCGATCGTGCCGCTTCGGCAACTAAGGTTGTAACGCTTGTGACCTGTCGTTCGCTGTCGCTGAGCAACACACGCGCCGTCATGGTGCTCACGCCGGTCGAGGAATAAGTTGTTCGAGAGTAGCTAAAAAGGCCCCGTCCCAAATTGGCTACTCGACGACGGTAAGGGGGAAATGATGCTCGAGAGTGGCAAATTGATGCCTTCGATTGATGCTTGGCTGCGCGAGGCCAAGGCCGATGCTTCGGCGGCAGGCTGTGGGATGTATCTGACGCATAACGGTGTGGTGCGCGCGACGCCCAAGGCCGAGGTGCGCGGAGTCGAGACCGATGGCGTGGCGCCAGGCCACAGGGTGGGCGGCATGGTCTTTGACTACGACGCCGAAAAGGTACGGTCTGCTATCGAGGCCACGCGCGCGATGCCGGGTATCGGCTATGTGCGCGTGTGGCTGGCAAGCGGCGGGCTTGCCGTAGGTGACGACATCATGCTCGTGCTTATCGGCGGAGACATTCGCCCGCACGTGGTCGATGCGCTGCAGGCACTCGTTGGCACCATCAAGAACGAATGCGTAAGTGAGGTCGAGCGCGAGGCGTAGAGGCTTGCGTCGATAGAAGACTCGTTTATAAAAATGCCCGCCGGTACGTATGATACCGGCGGGCATTTTGCGTTTTGGACGCGGTTGACGCTACACGCGCGTCGCATCCTTGGGGCTCATGGTCATGCTCTGGAAGCGATTCTCCATAAAGTCATTATCGAAGTACTTGCCGTAGAACTGCGCAACGGGAATATCCGGTTCCGTGCCGTTGACGCGCTGATACCAATAATCGAGCGACTGCAGCGTCATAACGCCATCGACCAGCATAATGATGGTGAAGATGACGGTAGCGGAGTAGCGGCTCTTCCAGGGAATCATGTTGATGAGCTTGAGCAGCCTCGGCAGCAGCAGCTTGATCCAGATGAGGCCGCCCAGGCCCCACAGGCAGGCAAAGCCCGTGCAGGTGCGTCCGCCCGTAAGGACGGCGAGCGGATCGGGCATGCCAAAGAGCTTCATATGCGAGTAGCTCCACGAGACCACGCCAAACGAGGTCTGCATAAACCAGCCCACGAACACCTCAAAGCTTGCACCGAGCAGTGCGCTCACCAAAAAGATAATGATGGGGTTCTTTTTATAGAAGCGGTTGAGCACCATGGTCATGAGTACGGCGCCAAATCCGTAGATGGGGCTGAAGGGGCCAAACAGCATGCCGGCGCGGTTCTGGTAGACGCCCGGGTCGTCGACCGTCATGTGCCAGATGTCCTCGGCGATCAGGCCGAGTATGCAGCAGACAAAGAATACCCAGAACAGGTTGAAGTAGTTGAGCTTGATGTAGCCTTCGCCGGTTTCATCGCGCCCGAGCATGCCCTCGGCGGCGGCGTCGCGGTCGAGCATCTCCTGCAGGCGGCGCTGCAGCTCGCGCTCCTGGCGCAGCGTGGGGTCGACGGTGGCCGAAAGTGCGACGAGGATGCCGAGCTGGATGGCAGGGCGCAGCAAGAAGGGCCCGATGCCTTGGAGCATCACGTCAACCAAAAGCTCGACGACGGTAAACGCGATAAGGATATAGGACAGACGGGCGGCATTGCGGCGCTGGTTCTTGATGAGGTCTAGGCCAAAGATGATCAAGATGACGGCACTGGCAGCCGAGAGCATGATGCCGGCGACGATAAGGCCGACCGCGACGAGCGTGTTGTCGCCGAGCTTGGCGGCGGCGTTGCCGTTGATGAGCGCGGTGATGACCTGCCACATAAAGGCGCCGACCGAAGGGAGCGTGCCCACGCCGGACAGGATGCATAGGACGGCGTACACCTTAATGATGAGGGGGATCTTCTTGACCTCCGTGGCGCTGGGGACGCTGGGGTCGAGTTCGTTTCGATCCATACATAACCTTTCTCGTTTTGCTGTAGGTACAAGGATACGCCGCCGACCTGCCAAAAGACAGGACGAACGTCCCAATTGCAACAATGCAAGCCCCAACGGCGGGCGAGACGCGTCGCAACGGAAGTATGCGGGAACGTCGGCCCCGAGGCGGTTGCCCAATAAAATGTTTGGCTGCAAAACGGATTATAAGCTCGGTGGGCTTTTAAAAAGCGCTGTTCATGCGCGGGAGTGCTTGTCTTGCCGTGCGTATAATAGGGCAGGTAACGCCAAATAACGAGGCTCTGAGGGGATGCCATGTCTCAAGAAACCATCCGCGCGGCCGAGCGTGCCGCGGGACAGGTGAAGACCATGTCGACGTATGATCCGGACTCCGACCAGCTGCATGAGGAATGCGGCATTTTTGGTGTGTGGGCACCCGATCGCGATGTGGCTCGACTGACGTACTTTGGTCTGCGCGCGCTGCAGCATCGCGGCCAGGAATCGGCGGGAATCGCCGTGGGTGACGGCGGCACGGTTATGGTCCGCAAGGATCTGGGCCTGCTCGATCGCGTGTTCTCCAACGCCGACCTGTCGACGCTCTCCGGCCAGCTGGCCGTGGGCCACGTGCGCTATGGCACCGCCGGCGCCAAGAGCTGGGAAGCCTCGCAGCCGCATCTTTCCACCATCAACAGCGTCATTATCGCACTTGCTCACAACGGCACTCTGGTCAACACCGACGAGTTGCGCCGCCAGCTGATCGAGCTGGGCGTGCCGTTCCTCTCCAACTCGGATTCCGAGGTCGCGACCAAACTCATCGGCTATTTTACTCAGCGTACAGGCCATCTGCGCGAGGGCATTCGCAAGACCATGGAGCTCGTGCGCGGCGGCTACGCCATGACGCTCATCAACGAGCAGGCGCTCTACGCATTCCGCGACCCGCATGGTATCCGTCCGCTGGTGCTGGGTAAGCTCGTGGACGAGGGCCTGGACCAGGCCGATGCCGCATCCGTTTCGCAGCTGCCCTCGCAAGACGGCGCCACGACGGTCGACTCCGCCGTTCATGTCACGCGCGCCGGCGGCTGGGTCGTTGCTTCCGAGACCTGCGCACTCGACATCGTGGGTGCCGAGTACGTCCGTGACGTCCGTCCCGGCGAGATCTTGCGCATCAGCGCCGAGGGTCTGGTATCCGAGCAGGGCGTGCCTGCAGCCGAAGAGCCCGCCAACTGCATCTTTGAGCAGGTCTACTTTGCCCGTCCCGACTCCATCATGAACGGCAAGAGCGTCTATGCCTGCCGTTACGACATGGGTCGTCAGCTGGCACATGAGGAGCCCGTCGAGGCCGACCTGGTCATCGGCGTGCCCGACTCCGGCCTGCCGCCCGCGGAGGGGTATTCGCACGAGAGCGGTATTCCCTTTGGCGAGGGCCTTATCAAGAACCGCTACGTGGGCCGTACGTTTATCGAACCTACGCAGGAGTTGCGCGCCATGGGCGTGCGCATGAAGCTCAACCCGCTGCGCGACAACATCGAGGGCAAGCGCCTGGTCGTCATCGACGACTCCATCGTGCGCGGCACCACCATGGTGCAGCTCGTCAAGATGCTGCGCAACGCTGGCGCCAAGGAGATTCATATCCGCATCAACTCGCCCGAGGTCATCTGGCCGTGCTTCTACGGTATCGATACCGACGTGCAGTCGCAGCTTATTAGCGCCAACAAGACGGTCGACGAGATTTGCGAGTACATCGGCGCCGATTCGCTGGCCTTCCTTTCGGTCGAGGGCCTGCTGAAGGTCATGCCCAAGGGCGGCTACTGCGATGCGTGCTTTACCGGCCGCTACCCCGTGGCGATTCCCGAGAGCTTTGGCCGCGACAAGTTTATGGAGGGCTTTAAGCCTCGCAACCTGGATAAGCCGCTGCACTTTGACGACGACGCCGTGGTCGAGAAATACGACGACCGCAGCTGGGAAGAGGAGCACGGCGAGGCCTAAAACCTGCCATGTAGGGACAGGTTTATTATGGTAGGTTTTACCTGCTGTTTTGTTGATTGAGCGGTGCGCGTTGTTATGGCGCGCGCCGAAATGAACGCAACTATGAGCACCGTTTGGCGCCCGGGCGGCGGACGGTAGTGGGAGAGGAAGGCTCAGATGAGCGACAGCAAGCATGTGACGTATGAGGACGCCGGCGTCGATACCGCCGAGGGCGGCCGCGCCGTCGACGCAATTAAGCAAATGGTTAAGGACACCAACCGTCCCGAGGTCATCGGCGGTATCGGTGGCTTTGGTGGCCTGTTCTCGGCTGCCGCGCTTAAGGATATGGAAGACCCGATTCTGATCAGCGGTACCGACGGCGTGGGCACCAAGCTCGTGCTCGCCCAGATCATGGACCGTCACGAGACGGTGGGCCAGGACCTGGTCGCCATGTGCGTCAACGACATTTTGGCTTCGGGCGCCGAGCCGCTGTTCTTCTTGGACTACGTTGCCATTGGCCACATCGAGGCCGAGCATATGGCAAAGATCATCAAGGGCGTTGCCGACGGCTGCAAGCTCGCGGGCTGCGCGCTCGTGGGCGGCGAGATGGCCGAGCACCCGGGCGTCATGGCTCCGGCCGACTACGACCTTGCCGGCTTTACCGTGGGCGTCGTCGACCGTCCCAAGATGCTCGACCCCGCAAACGTCCGCCCGGGCGATGTGATCCTGGGCCTGCCTTCCACCGGCGTGCACTCCAACGGCTACTCGCTCGTGCGCAAGGTCATCGGCGTCGACGGCATTAAGCCGGGCACGCCCGAGGCCGCCGCTAAGGCCGAGGAGCTGAGCCGTCCGCTCGAGGAGCTCGGCGGCGCATCGCTGGCAGACGCCCTGCTGGCTCCCACGCGCATCTACGTCAAGCCGATCCTGGAGCTGCTGCGCGGCGGCGCCAACGTTCATGCCATTGCCCACATCACCGGCGGCGGTATTACCGAGAACCTCAACCGCGCGCTCGCCGACGACGTCGACGCTGTGGTCACCCGCAACGGTGCCGAGATGGGCTGGGACGTTCCGCCCGTCATCACCTATGTGTCGCGCCAGGCCGAGCTTGCGCCCAACGAGGCGTGCAAGACCTTCAACATGGGCGTTGGCCTGTGCCTGATCGTCGCCCCCGAGGATGAGGCTGCCGTGACCGAGGCCCTGGTCGCGCTGGGCGAGAAGCCGTTCCGCGTGGGCGAGTGCGTCGAGGGCTCCGGTAAGGTCGTGTACTCCGATGAGCGCTAACGAGCAGATGGCTGCTGCCGAGAGCCTGGGCTTTGTGCCCTACACCCGTCCGACCGGCACCGATACGGCCGAGCCGCTCAAGATCGGTGTGCTCATCAGCGGTTCGGGTACCAACCTGCAGGCGCTGATCGATCTGATCGCCGCCGGCAAGCTCAACGCTTCGATTGAGCTTGTGGTGTCGAGCCGTTCTTCGGCTAAGGGTTTGCAGCGCGCTGAGCGCGCGGGCATCCAGACGCTCACGCTGTCCAAGGATGTCTACGCCGACCCCATCGCCGCTGACGAGATCATCGCGCACGAGCTTCTCGAGCGCGGCTGCGAGTATGTGGTCATGGCCGGCTACATGCGCATGGTGCACACGCCGCTGCTGGCGGCGTTTCCCAACCGCGTGGTCAACTTGCATCCGGCGCTGCTGCCGAGCTTTACCGGTGCGCATGCGATTGACGATGCCTTTGCGCGCGGCGTCAAGGTAACTGGCGTGACCGTGCATTTTGCCAACGAGATCTACGACAACGGTCCCATCATCGCCCAGCGTGCGCTGGCTGTTGAGGAGGGCTGGGATGTCGACACGCTCGAGGAGCACATCCACGCGATTGAGCACGTGCTGTATCCCGAAGTCGTGCAAATGCTCGCCGACGGCCGCGTCCACGTGCTGGAGAGCGGCAAGGTCGCAATTGACGCGCCTCGCGGCTAGCGGCGCACAGTACAATTTAGCCGAGTAGTCAGGGTGGTCATTGGCGCCAAGGCGCGCGTGGCCACCTTTTGTTTTTTGGGTAGTCATCGGGGACGGTCTTTAACGACTAGTCATTCAAGAACGTCGCAGGTGACTAGGTGAGAGAGGTGAGCGCATGGCGGATAACGAAGCTCTGTTTACGCCTGAGCTGGTGTTTTTTGATTGGGAGTGTGCAACGCCGGATGAGGTGTTTGCGCGGCTCGAGGGCGAGCTTGCACCACGTGGCTACATTGCCGACGGTTGGCTCGACGCCGTTCGCACGCGAGAGGATGCCTATCCCACGGGTCTTGCCATGCCGGCGGCAAACATTGCCATTCCGCATACCGATCCGGGGTTTGTGGCCAAGCCCTATATCGCGGTGGTGAAGCCCGCCGCGCCCGTGACATTTAACGCTATGGCTGGCATGGGCGCTCCGGTGCCGGCGCAGATCGTCATCAATTTGGGTATTGCCGAGCCGGGCGGCCAGGTCGAGGCCCTGCAGGCGCTCATGAATATCTTTATGGACGCCGATGCCGCAGCCGACGTGCTCGGCCAGACCACGTGCCAAGACATGGTCGACGCCATCCGCCGTCACTTTTAAGGTGGAGCTAAACCGGCACCTGGGGACGTTCCTTATGTGCCAGCACTTGGGGACGGTCCCTCACTGCCGGCTGCCAGTGCTGTCCCCTTTGCACCAAAATGGTGCAGATTAACCTGTCCCCCATGCACCAGGTGTGTCGCGGGGGCCGCGTTGTGACACAATGGCGTTTGTTCGATTCGTGATGCGAAAGGCCAACTATGGCAAACAAGAAAAAGAACTCCGAGGCCGCGCCGACGCCCGAGCAGCAGGCTCGCGCTGCCTCCAGCTCTCGTAAGAAGCAGCGCAAGACGTACGTGTCTAAGACCGTCAAGATCGTCCTGGTGGTTATCGGCGTGTTGGCAATGCTGCTTTCCGTCTCGGCCATGGCGTGCTCCGGTCTAATGTCGCAGACCGAAAGCACCAGCTCGGGTTACAAGCTTACCGGCGGTGTCGCTGCTACCATCAACGGCACCAACCTCACCGAGGACACCGTGACCAAGCAAATCATGAGCATGCGCACGTCCTACGGCTACACCAAGGATAAGGACTGGGCGCAGTATCTGGTCGACAACGACCTGACGCCCAAGAAGTACCGCAAGCAGCTCATCGATTCCTACACGCAGCAGATTCTGCTTCAACAGGCACAGAAGGAGAACGGCGTGACGGTGTCGGACGAGGAGGTCGAGAAGGCTTGGAAGGACGCGTGCAAGAGCGCGGGCGGAGCCAAGGCCTTTAAGAAGACCCTCAAGACCTACGGCTATACCGAAGACACCTACAAGGACTCGCTCAAGGAGAGTCTGGCGCAACAGAAACTCAAGGATGCCGTCGCGCCCACGAGCAAGCCTAAGGACAGCGAGATTGTCGATTACATCAACGAAAATCTGTCCAGCTACAACGACGTCCGCCGCTCGTCGAACATCCTGATCAAGGTTGATTCCGACGCTTCCGACGAGGACAAGGCTGCCGCCAAGGCCAAGGCGCAGGAGTGCCTGGACAAGATCAACTCCGGTGAGCTGAGCTTTGA
>JAXKFZ010000271.1:0-4054 GCA_036550635.1 Collinsella sp.
GACCGTTGCGCACTTTTTGCCCGAGGGTCCGCGTTGGTTCCCCGAGGACATGGGTACCGACGCTTCCGATGAGACGCTCGTTGCCGAGTTTGTGCGCGAGAAGGTCTTGCGCCGCACCCGTGATGAGATCCCGCACTCCGTTGGCGTGATCTGCGATGCGCTCGAGCAGACCAAGAAGGTACTGCGCGTGCACGCCACCATTTACGTCGAGCGCGAGGGCCAAAAGGGCATCATCATCGGCAAGGGCGGCGAGATGATCAAGCATATCGGTATCGATGCCCGTCGCGATCTTGAGCGCATCTTTGGCACGCAGGTCTTTTTGGAGCTGGACGTGAAGGTCAAGGCCGGCTGGCGTGACGACGAGGCCCAGATTCGCCGCTTTGGCTACAACGCTGAGGACTAAGGACGCGCGGCGCGCATGGCAGGCTCCCGGACATATCGCACCAAGGTGCTCGTCCTCGACAAGACGAAGCTCAAAGAGACCGACCTGATCCTGACGATGCTTGACGAGCGGGGACGGCAGGTTCGTGCAGTGGCAAAGGGCGCCCGCAAACCCGGCGGACGCCTGGCTGCGCGCTGCGAGCTGTTCTGTACGGTCGATATGCTGCTCGCACATGGACGGTCACTCGACGTGGTTTCTCAGGCCGAGCTTATGGAGGCGCCGCTCGGCGCTGCGCCCGATTACGAGACGACCTGCGCCGCAAGCGCGATCGCCGAGGTCGCGCGCGTGTGCTCGTTCGAGGACGCCGAGGACCCGTTTACCTTTGCCATAACGCAGCGAGCGCTTGCGCTGGTGGGCAGCGGGCTTGACACGGCACATATGGACCTACTTGTGGCGGCATATGTCTTTAAGCTGCTATCGCACGTTGGCTATCGTCCCGATTTTTCGGCCTGCGTGCTGTGCGGAGACCCCATGCTGTCGTATTTTTCGCCCCAGGCGGGCGGTCTCATGTGCGGGTCGTGCGCGTCGAGCGTTCCGGGTGCCGAGCTGGTGTCGGCCGGTGAGGTCGCGTGGCTGCGCGCCCTCATGTCCATGACCTTCGATGCGCTCATGGCCGAGAAAATTGACCCGCATACGGCGGCGTTCTTGCTCGGGCTTTCGCATGTGTGGGCGGCGACGCACACCGACCAGCGCCTCCGTGCGATGGAATTCATGTTGGGTCGGTGATGATGCGCAGGCGCGGGCTGCTTGTGGTAACATAACGACCTGTTGGTACCTCGACCTTGGTTGCTCGCTCCACCGGCGGCTTCCCAGTCCGAGGCGAATCGAGTCGCCCGTGGGCGACGTAAAACGAAAGGTGAAACAATGACTGTTTCCAAAGAGCGCAAGGCGGAGCTGACTGCCCAGTTCGGTAACACCCCGGTCGACACCGGCAACCCCAAGGTTCAGGTCGCCATTCTGTCCGAGCGCATCAAGGAGCTGACCGAGCACATGAAGTCCCACCAGAAGGACTTCCACACCCGTCGTGGCCTGCTCATGCTCGTCGGCCGTCGTCGTCGTCTTCTCTCCTACATCAAGAAGAACGACATCGTCGAGTACCGTGAGCTCATCAAGGCTCTGGGCATCCGCGACAACATCCAGTAGGATTTGTACATGCTAAGAGCGTCCTGCGCAGCGGGGCGCTCTTTTTGTGTAAGGGCGCGAACAATCACGCTCTGAAGCGTGGCGGGGGCAGGGGGCCCGCGTCACATGAGAAGCCCGCAGGCAAGGGGCCTGTGGGGTAAAGGAGAACAATGACACTCGTATCCAAGACCTTTGAGCTGTACGGCAAGACCTACACCTTTGAGTCCGGCGAGCTTGCCAAGCAGGCTACCGGCGCGTGCCTGGTCAAGCAGGGCGACACCACGATGCTCGACACCGTGGTCGTCTCCAAGGAGCGCAAGAACTACGACTTCTTCCCGCTGACCGTCGACTTCAACGAGAAGATGTACGCAGCTGGCCGCATCCCGGGTGGCTACCTCAAGCGTGAGGGCCGTCCCAGCGAGAAGGCCACGCTCACGGCCCGCATGATCGATCGCCCGATTCGCCCGAGCTTCCCGGATGGCTTCCGCAACGAGGTGCACATCGTCGCCACCTCGCTCGTCGCCGACCAGGTCAACCCCTTCGATGTCATCAACGTCATGGGTGCATCCCTGGCCATGACGCTCGGCGGCGTGCCCTTCGAGGGCCCGCTTGCCTGCGTGCGCATCGGCCGCAACGTGGAGACCGGCGAGTTTATCGTCAACCCCACCTATGAGGAGCGCGAGAACTCCGATCTGGACTTGGAGCTGGGCGGATCCGCCGACTTCATCTCGATGGTCGAGGCCGGCGCCGAGGAGATCTCCGAGGACGACATGCTCGCCGCCATGAAGTTTGGCCAGGAGGCCCTTGCCGCTTTCTGCCAGGCTCAGGACGAGTTTGTCGCCGAGTGGGAGCAGGTCAACGGCCCCATCGTCAAGAAGGAGTACCCGCTCGACCAGCCCGTCGAGGAGGTCCAGGAGCGCATCTTCGCCCACTACAACGAGATGGCAGCCGCCCTTCGTGACGCCGACAAACTCTCTCGTATCGGTAAGGTCGAGGCTCTGAAGGAGTCCATCCGCGCCGAGTTCACCGAGGAGGAGCAGGCCGCTTGGGAGCGCGAGATCCCCGTGGCGCTCAAGAAGCTCGAGAAGAAGGCCATGCGCACCATGGTCGTCGAGACCGGCGAGCGCGTCGACGGCCGTGCCGCCGATGAGATCCGCCCCATCATGGTGAAGGACAACTACCTGCCGCTCGTTCACGGCTCCGGCCTGTTCCAGCGTGGCCAGACCCAGGTGCTTTCCGTCCTGTCGCTCGGCATGCTCAACGAGGGCCAGCGTCTGGATACCATCGAGCCCACCGAGGGCAAGCGCTACATGCACCACTATAACTTCCCGCCGTTCTGCACCGGCGAGACCGGCCGCATGGGCAGCCCCAAGCGCCGCGAGATCGGCCACGGCAACCTTGCCGAGCGCGCCCTGCTTCCGGTGCTCCCCGACGAGAACGAGTTCCCCTACGCCATCCGCGTCGTCTCCGAGGTCATGGAGTCCAACGGCTCCTCTTCGATGGCTTCGACCTGCGGCTCCACGCTCGCCCTTATGGACGGCGGCGTGCCCATTAAGCGCCCGGTCTCCGGTATCGCCATGGGCCTGATCCAGGAGGAGGGCAAGACCGTGGTCCTGTCCGACATCCAGGGTCTCGAGGACTTCCTGGGCGACATGGACTTTAAGGTCACCGGCACCACCGAGGGCATCACCGCCCTGCAGATGGACAACAAGGCCACCGGCCTTACCTTCGACATCCTGGCCCGCGCCCTGCAGCAGGCCAAGGAGGGCCGCGCCTTCATCCTGCAGAAGATGCTCGATGTGATCCCCGAGCCGCGCCACACCACACGTAGCACCGCTCCGCGCATCGTCTCCATCCAGGTCCCGACCGACAAGATCCGCGACGTCATCGGTTCCGGCGGTAAGGTCATCCGCGGTATTCAGGACGAGACCGGCGCTTCGGTCGACATCCAGGAGGACGGCACCGTCTTTGTCGGCGGCACCGGCGAGTCCGTGGACCAGGCCGTCGAGCGCATCAAGCTCATCATCAAGGTTCCCGAGCCGGGCGAGGAGTACACCGGTCGCGTGGTCTCCATCCAGCCCTTCGGCGCCTTCGTCAACCTGCTGCCCGGTAAGGACGGCCTGCTGCACATCTCCCGCGTCGCCAAGGGCCGCGTGGAGAAGGTCGAGGACGTCCTCAATGTGGGCGACGAGGTCAAGGTCGTCGTCATCGAAGTCGATGATCGCGGCAAGATCTCGCTCGATCGTCTTGACAAGCCCGAGGCCCCTGCTCGTGCCGAGGGTGCCTCTGAGGGCGACGGCGAGCACTTCCAGCGCCGTGAGCGTCCGCGTCGCGAGCGCTCCGAGCGCAGCGACCGTCCGCGTCGTCCCGGCGACAACGGAGGCCGCAAGCCCCGCCGTCACCACGACGCCGAGTAGCAGCTCCACATAAGCAGTTCAACAAGGGCGACTCCGCAATGGGGTCGCCCTTTTGCTTGCGCCCGGGAGGGAC
>JAXKFZ010000272.1:0-3942 GCA_036550635.1 Collinsella sp.
CAGCACGGTCTCGCACCAGTGCATAAGGGTCATCTTGGCCAGCGTGCCGCCGCTCATCTCGGTGGCGACGCCCTGGACGATCTCCTGATGCGCGTGATGCGAGTACGAAAGGTCAAACGGCGACTTGCGCAGCTTGATGGTGAGCACCGCGAGCAGCGCGAGGAAAATGGGCGCGCTGTACACGATGATGGGGGCCGACTGCCCCGTCACGGCGATGGAATCGAAGCTGTCGGTGGCAAGGTACAGGCCCACGCTCATCAGCAAAACGGCGGGCTCGTAACTCATGACCTGCAGCAGCTCACGGTCGGCGCCGACCTGGGCAAACGGGCTTTGCGTCGAGGCGGACGCCAACACCACAAAGATCGCAGCGAGGGTCACCATAAAAGCGCACAACAGCGTGTTGGAACCCGACACAAAGATGCCGCCGCCCACCACGGTAAAGATGAGCGCGCACGCCATGTAGGTATCGTCCATGGTGTTTACGCTGGCGGGGGCCTTGCGCAGCAGCTTGGCCACATCGTAGAAAGGCTGGAGCAGGCGCGGGCCCACGCGGCCCTGCATGCGGGCCGAAAGTTTGCGGTCAACGCCGTCGATCAGGCCGCCCACAAGCGGCGCCAGTAAGGCAAATGCCACGGTGCCAATAAAAATGCCCACGACGCCCGAACCTTCAAAATACTTGCCGCGCAGCACCGAGGGCGCACTCATGGCAAGTCGCTCGGGCCCAATCCACGCGCAACACAGCAGCGCAAACAAGATAATGCTGCAGCACACCACGCTACCCGCGGGGCCAATACGCTTCTCGCCAAGGGCGTCCTCCGAGTACCAATTGCGCTTTTCGGCCTTCACCTCGTGTCCCATCGAGCCGCGGAAATGGCGATATTTGTCGGTCCCCACGCCCGAAAGGTACACGTTGACGTGCGGTTTGTTGCTCACGCGGAATGAAGTCAGCAGCACCACGGCGATAAACGCCACGATAACCACCATCAGGTACATGGCGTCCTTGCCAATAACGTACGGCACGCGGCCAAACACCATGGCCAAGTAAGGCGACACCAGACCGCTCGAGATAACCGGGAACGCCACGCAGCACAGAATCAGCAGCGCGGCGATGGTGTTGAGGGCCATCCATTCGGTCTTATGGACATTGACCTCAACGTTTTGAGCCGTGGGGTCGACGCCCGAAAGCTTGGCAAGCCACTTGCCCCAGAAGTAAAACGTCGCGGCCGAGCCAAAGGCCAGAACCATGATCATGAGCACGTTGCCGGTCTGGGCAAACGCCACCAGGGCGCCCCACTTGGACACGAGCATGCCAAACGGCGCCACAAACATGCCCATGATGCCCAGCATCATCAGGCGCGTCAGGTGCGGCATGCGGCTGAACATACCGTCCATGTCCTCGATATTGCGGCTGCCGATATGATGCTCGGCCGTGCCCACGCACAGGAACAGCAGCGACTTTGCCACCGTGTGGAACAGGATCAGGAAGATGGCCGCCCATACGGCCTCGGGCGCGCCGACACCCAAGCAAGCACTGATGAGGCCCAAGTTGGAAATGGTGGAGTACGCGAGCACGCGCTTGGCATTGCTCTGCGAGATGGCCATAAGGGCAGCGAGCAAAAACGTGATGGCGCCCACGCTCGTGACCATAAAGCCGGTCACGGGATAGATGGCATAGAGCGGGCTCAGCTTGACCATCAGGAACACGCCGGCTTTGACCATGGTTGACGAGTGCAGCAGGGCGCTCGTGGGCGTGGGGGCAACCATGGCACCCAACAGCCAAGTGTGGAACGGCATCTGTGCGGCCTTGGTGAGCGCGGCGAGCGACAACAGGATGACCGGCATCACCAGCAGCGCGGACTGCGCGGTTCCGGCGCCGGAAAGCTCAATCATGCCCGAGATGGTCAGCGGCATGCCGTTAACGTGCAGGTACATGAGTCCGGCCAAAAACGCGATGCCGCCCAGCATGTTGAGGATGATCTGGTTAAAGGCGTTCTTGATGGCCTCGGGCGTGCGCGTATAGCCAATCATAAGGAACGAGCACACGGTGGTGATTTCCCAGCCGCAGAACAGCCACTCAAGGTTGTCGCTCGTCACGATGACGAACATGGCCGAGAGGAACAGGAACATAAGCGCCAGGAACTGCGGACGACGGTCGGGCGCGGTCTGCCCGCGCAGCGCGGCCTCGTGCTCATCATGGGTCTGGAAGTCCTTCATGTAGCCCAAAGCGTAGATACAGATAAGGCTGCCGACGATGCCGACGGCGAGGACCATGATCACGCTCATGTAGTCTAGGTAGAGCGGCGTCGCCGTGACGGCTTCGGCCGCAGGCAGCGTCATGGCCGCAAAGACGAGCGAGCCCACCAGCTGGACTATGCCGAGCACCGTGGTAAGCACGCTCTTATATTTGTGCGCGTTGTACAGGATGACGGCGCACAGAATTACGTCGATGACGGAGCTGATGATCGAGAGCGCATGCGAGGTACCGGGGGCAATCTCAAAGCTCTGCGGACCCGTGCAAAAAAACATGACGGCGACTACAACTGTCACCGCCATGATAATGTCGGAGCCTATGAGTCCCACCGCATCGCGGGCGCGGTCACCGCGCGCGAGCAGCATGCCCAGCGCCGGTACCAGCGGAAACAGGGTAAGGAAATACAGTAGCGTCATACCATCACTCCCCCATGCAAAAACGCTGCAATTGTTTAACGTTATAGCTCAATTGATGAGTAGCGGCGGCGGGTTTTCGGTCAACTGGGGAGTTTTAGGCGTACGGGGCAAGGGCACGTCCGCTTTGGAGCAGAGAGGCGGCAAGAAAAATGCGCCCCTGTGGGCGCACCATCCCGTTTGCTATTTCGCCTTTTTAACGCGCGGCTTGCGACCGCGCGGCTTATCGACCAGTGCGGACTCACCGCTCTCGCGGTACTGACGGCACCAAGCCTTGACCGAAGACTCGCTGGGAATCTTGTGCTTGATCATGGCCTCGCGAACCGTCAAGCCGTTTTCCAGACGGTCCTTAACCACAGCGAGCTTTACGTCGTACGAATAGGTGTGATGATGCGAACCGGCATTGAGAACGGCGTCGGCACCGCCCACGGCATACGCGCGGGCCCACTGACGAGCCGTGGCCTGGGGAATGCCAAGCTCCGCGGCGAGAGCGCGATGACCGACCCCCTCTTGGAGGATCTCGACGGCGCGCTGCCTAACCTCGGGCGCATGCGTGCGAGTCCTAGTTGCTTCCGACATACCTGCCACTTCTTAGCCTTAACCGTTAATCTGCTTTCTTACGTGCAAGTTAGATAGTAGCATTTTACTGTTTGCTCAAAGCAGTTAATTAAAATAGACGCGGCGTTATCTGGGCATTTGGCACCAAATTACGACATTTCTTTATCGATTATTTACGCTGGTAGCTGACTCGCAGCTAATCGTCATTCGCTTGTCAACAAAATTGACATCTCTTTATGTCCTTTGGTATAGAGGATATAGTTATTAACCCCTCCCACAATAATTTTGAGTGATCTGCAATGCAGTAGACGTCCTCACTCCTCATGATTACCGCGCATTGCCATCCACCGGAGCAAAACAAAAAGGGCGGGACCTGCTGCGCTTGCAGGCCCCGCACCGATTGACACCCGACGGGACACAGCCGGGCGAAACGAATCCGTGCTACCGTCCCGCCTGGCCGCGATGCTCAACTACAGCTCGTTGGCCGCGTGATACGCCGTGCGAATGGCGCTCGCAATGTCGGCGGTGCGCTCGCCCGAGCAGTCGCCCACGCAGGTCACGGGCACCGTCACGCCATCCAGGTCAAACGCGTTGGCCTTGGAGCCCACGGCCATCACCACGTAATCGCAGGCGATCTTCACCGGCTCCTCGGCGCCGTCCTCGGCGGTGCGAACGGCCTCCACGCCCTCGTCAGTAATGGCGGTCAGGCGGGTCTTCACG
>JAXKFZ010000273.1:0-2683 GCA_036550635.1 Collinsella sp.
CCACGCATGCCCGACAATACACAAAATCTTTACAAAAGGATTGGGCCTACCGCATACGATCCGCCTGGGTAGCGGTCCGAGGATGAATCAGGGGCGAGCCAAGGGTTGCGTCTCGTGTTTCCGTCATGATGTCTGGCAAAATAGTGAAGCCGGACATGCGAGGCATCGACCGGAATCGGAAAGGGGCAAATCATGCGAGTTCTCGGCAATATCCTGTGGATCATTCTTGGCGGGTTGGCCATCGCAATCGGATGGGCATTGGTGGGACTGATTCTATGCATCTCCATCATCGGCATCCCGCTCGGCATTCAAGCGTTCAAGATGGCCAAGCTTGCGCTCTGGCCATTCGGAGCGGAAATCGCCAACCTGTAGATTCCAAATACAACAAAGCCGCCAAAGCAACCCTTGACGAGGCGGTCACCGACGTCAACAATTGGATTGATCAGCAAGCCGCCAAGGCCGAATAATAAAACACACATTATGCTGCTGCAGCAGCCAGTCCTTGCAGAACAATGTCATGACAAAGGCCCGAGAAGACGACTTCTCAGGCCTTATCCGTGCCGCTCCTCAGTCGCTTGTAGCGACAGCTCCCCTCAAAGAGGGGAGCCAGAGAAACACTTACTTCGAGATGTTGAACTTGAACTCGGCGTCTTACCGGTCTTCTTCGTCCTGCCTTGCCGCGGATATTCAATCGCATCGCAGGGGTGCATAGCCATAAAGCGATTCCACAAACTGGCTTATAGATGGCAGATTCGGAAGGCTGACCGGAGGCATCTCGCCTATGTATGGCAGTTCATTCCAGAAAGACCGCAGTTAGAGGGTACACAATTACCCCCTAACCGGTCTGTCACAAAAACGAGCTGCCACATATAAGCGAAATACGTCCGGACGAACGCCAGAATCTACCATATATAAGACCACCTGTCAGAAATCTAATTCAAGCCGATCAGCAACCCACCATTACATTACCCTTGATTTGGTGTACATACAACACCTTAGTTATCCTTGATTTGGTGTATCTACGGCGGTGAGACATGGAAACTTTCGAACGAGAAGCGTACGAAAAACTGGCTTCCTGGAAGGATTCTTCCCAAGGAAGCACAGCCCTGCTCATCGAGGGCGCATGGCGCGTCGGGAAAAGCACCATCGCGGAGGAATTCGGACGACGGAACTATGCGTCGTATATGCTCGTCGACTTCTCGAAAGCCCCCGATGACGTGCTGGGCTACTTCGTCGACCTGCGCAACGACCTCGACGCGTTCTTCATGTACCTGTCATCCTTCTACGGAGTGGAACTGCACAGGAGGGATAGCCTCATCATTTTCGACGAGGTGCAGCTGTACCCGAAGGCCCGCGAGGCCATCAAGCAGCTGGTGGCTGACGGACGTTACGACTACATCGAGACAGGCTCGCTCGTCTCCATCCGCGAGAACGTCAAGGACATCCTCATTCCATCAGAGGAGGAGTCGATCCGCCTGAATCCCATGGATTTCGATGAATTCCTCTGGGCTTTGGGAGAAAAGCCACTGTCCGCGCTCATCGCGGACTCGTTCAAGAAGCGCAGGCCGCTCCCCGATTCGCTGCACAGGAAAGCCATGCGGCTATTCCGTGAATACATGCTGGTCGGAGGCATGCCCCAGGCTGTGTCGAAGTACGTCGAGACCCATGATTTCAGCAAAGTCGACAACGTCAAACGGAACATCCTCCGACTGTACAGGCAGGACATCTCCAAGCATGGCGGCAGCGACCGGATACGCATCACGCGCATCTTCGACAACCTGGTGGGTCAGCTTTCCAAGAAGGAGAAGAAGTTCAACATCACATCGCTGGGAGAGAAAGCGAAAACCCGCGATTACGAGGACGCCTTCTTCTGGCTTTCCGATGCGTTCATTACCAACGACTGTTTCAATTCCACCGATCCGAGCGTGGGCTTGAGCATTAGCGAGGACCATTCGACGGTCAAATGCTACGCCGCCGATACAGGGCTTCTCACTACGCTCGCCCTGGCCGACTCGGAACAGACCGGAAGCAACCTGTACCGGGACATCCTCCTAGAACGCATCGAGATCAACGAGGGCATGCTCGCGGAGAACGTCGTTGCACAGCTTCTCCGGGCCAACGGGCACCGGCTGTTCTTCTATTCGCGCAGCGATCGCGACGACCCGTCGAACCGCATGGAGATCGACTTCCTCATCGTCGAACCGTACGAGAACGCGGCAATGAAGTACAGGGTCAGCCCCATCGAGGTCAAGTCATCGAAACGCTACCGCACGGTCTCGTTAGACAAATTCAAGGCAAAATTCGATAAGAAGGTCGGCACCAGATACGTGCTGCATCCGAAACCGCTGGTTGTGGAAAATGACGTGGTCAAACTGCCGATCTACATGGCGGGACTGCTGTAGAAGGCTTCATGCAGACAGCGCTTTTTGGTGCACTACCAGCGAATGACGCCCAACCCCGTTGTCTATTTGTAAGTGCAACGCCTTCGTCAGAGTTGTAAGTCTGGCAGCTCGTCGGCAAACGCCTCGGCGGGTGTGCGGTGGCCGAGCGCTCGCATGGGCCGGTTGTCGGTCTCGTCGACGATCTCCTGGAGTTCCCTCGCCATGCCCGGTTCGATGATCGTGCGTTTGGTGTGTTTTGTCAAGTTGTTATAGGCCAGTGTGGCGTGAGTTTTCCTTCCGAA
>JAXKFZ010000274.1:0-4560 GCA_036550635.1 Collinsella sp.
GCGATGGCCTTGCGCTGGTTGGCGATGCCCTCGCCCGCCTTTTCCATAGCCTCGGCCTCGGCGGTCGCCTCGGTGACGCGCTTGATGCGGTCGGCCTCGGCGAGCTCCTGTGCCGCAGCGCGCTTGCGCTGGGCGGCGTTGATGTCGTTCATGGAGTTCTCGACCTCGGTCGGCAGTGCGATTTTGGTGATGAGCGTCGACACGAGGGTGAAGCCGTAGGCGGCCATCTGCTCGGAAACGGTAGCGTTGACATCCTTGGCGATGTCATCCTTCTTGGCAAAGACCTCGTCGAGTGTGTAGACGGGAATCGAAGAGCGCAGGGCGTCGGTGATGAAGTCACGCATCTGGTCGACGGGCTCCTGCAGCATGTAGTAGCTCTTGTAGATACCCGAATCTGCCGGGCCGGCGCCCATGTCATAGCTCACGTGGTACTGAGCAGAGACCTCAAGGCCGATGGTCACGTTGTCCTGGGTCTTAACGTCGATGCCAAAACCGTTTTTCATGGTGCGCAGACTCACCGTGGCGGCTTTGCGGTCAATCACGGGCACCTTCATGTGGAAGCCCGCGTTGACGATGCGGTTAAACTTGCCCAGACGCTCGATGATCACGGCATGCTGCTGTTCAACGACATAGCAGGCGTTGGGAAGCAGTAACAACAAAATGATGATGGGAATCAAAAGGCTGGTAAGGGCGGCGATGATACCGGACAACAGCATGGTCTCTCCTCTGATAGGCACACGTTGGCACTAGGATACCCGCACGAAGCAGCAACGTGACATCAACAAGAGGCCCATAACAAAAAGCTCCCATTGCTGGGAGCTCTTTCAATCAATGGTGCGGGCGAAAGGACGTCCGCGTATCCGCTTCGCGGATCCGCACCGGCTTCGGCCGCCTGCCGGCGTCCTCGCCAGCTCGCTAAAAACGCTCCGCGTTTTCTTTACGCTCGCTCCTTCACAGGTTCAAGTCCCTGTGATGGGCCCATAACAAAAAAGCTCCCATTGCTGGGAGCTCTTTCATTTAATGGTGCGGGCGAAAGGACTTGAACCTTCATGGGGTTGCCCCCATACGGACCTGAACCGTACGCGTCTGCCAATTCCGCCACGCCCGCGTGCAGGAATTAGAATAACGGAGCGCCATCGCGAACGCAAGAACTATTTTTGAAAAAGTTTGCAGGCATTCTCCCAAGCGGCTTGCACGATTGTTTCGGCGTCCTCACCCGTGCGATCGACACGGTCGTTGACCAGCGTGTTTGCCGTAATGGAGATCATTGCGGGCTCGCATTCAAGACCGCGGATGGGCTCCGGAGCCATATACGGGCAATCCGTCTCGAACAAAATTCGATCGAGTGGAGTTGCCGCAAATGCCTCGCGCACATCGTCGTTGCGCTTAAAGGTGGCCGCACCGCCATAGGCGATATAGCAGCCCAAATCCACAAAGCGCTCCATCGTGGCGCGGTCCTCGCCAAAACAGTGCAGCACACAACCAGCCTGGGGCACACCCACCTCGCGCAGTACGTTGTACGCATCAACGTGCGAGGTGCGCTCCCCATCCGAGTCCTCGTGACGCAGGTGCAGCTCCACCGGCACATTGCGGCGCACGGCAAGCTCGAGCTGGCGCGCCATGCAATCAATCTGCACGTTATGGGGTGCCGGCGCGATATCGTCGTCATAGTCCATGTGGTAGTCCAGGCCGATTTCGCCAATACCGGCGCATAAGGGGTCATCAAGTGCCGCAACGACCTGTGCATGAACGTCGTCGGTATAGTCCGGCGCGCCATACGGATGCACGCCGGCAAGATACTTGATCTGCGGGATATCCTGCATCGGCAGAATTTCGCGCACGAGCCAGTCGCTATAGTCCGCCACGCTGCGCTTGTCAGCAATGGGGTCGAACATCGTCACCAACAGGTCGACGCCCGCGGCTTTGGCGCGCACGAGCGTCTCGGGCACATCCTTGCCCCAAAACGAAAGCAGATGTGCATGCGTGTCGGCAAGCGGCGCCAAGGGCACGGGACAAGCAACCGTCTTCTTTTTCTTGGTAAACGTCACGCGTTCGGCATTAGGCGTCATGGATTAGCTCCCGGGCCAGACGGACAAAGTCGGCAACATCGAGCGTCTCGGCGCGCGTGGTGGGTGCGATACCGCAAACCTCAAAAGCGGCATCGAGCACGTCCTTGGCAAAACCGTTGGCGCTCATGGAATTGCGGATGGTCTTGCGACGCTGAGCAAATGCAGCATCAATCACGCGGGCCACAAATTCGCGATCGAGTCCTTCGGGCACCACGCCGTCAACACGGTCGATACGCACGACGGCCGAGTCCACGTGCGGCGCCGGCATAAAGCAACGCGGCGGCACCTCAAAGCGACCCGTCACCTGCGCATACAGGCCGAGCTTTGCCGTATAGCCGCCATAGGTCTTGTTGCCCGGCACTGCGGCAATGCGATCGGCAACCTCCTTTTGCACCATGACGACGGCACGCTTGAGCGCCGGCATCGTCTGGAAAAATTGCAAAATGATCGTCGCCGCCACGTTATAGGGCAAGTTCGCGACAAATACCGTGGGCTCGCCGCCGGCAGCCTGCTCAATCTGCTCCGGGCCCACCTTAAGCGCGTCGCCCATGATAAAGCGGAAGTTGGCATAGTCGGCGGCGTGGGCGTCGAGCACCGGTTCGAGCTCAGGATCGGCCTCAATGGACGTAACGCACGCCGCTTCCTGCAGCAACGCAAGCGTCAACGTACCGCAACCCGGACCCACCTCGAGTACGCGCTCGTCACCTGCAAGCTCGGCAAGCTCGCAGATACGCTCGATCACATGATTGTCGATTAGAAAGTTCTGGCCCAGGCGATGCTTGGTCGCAAGGCCAAACTCCTCTAGCAGCTCCCTGGTGGCCGTGGGGTTTGCCAAAGGCGAAGTTGTCATGGTTGCCTCCTTAGCATGATGGCGGCGTCTTGAAACAAAAGGGCATGGACCGTGGTGGCCATGCCCTTACAGCTAAACAGCAAATTGCCGATATGGCGCGCTGCGTCTTAGCCCAGACGCGGGAACAGCGGCTCGCCCTTCTCGACGGGCTGACCGCCGGCAAGCAGGCCCCAAGTGCAAATGCCCTTGAGGTCGTCGGTCGCGGCCTCGTCCTCGCAGGACAGGCGGCGCAGGGCCTCGGCAGAGGTCTGAGGCATGAGCGGCATCAGCAGGTGGGCGGCAATGCGGATGGCCTCGAGCAGGTTGTAGATCACAAACGCCAGCTCGTCAGCCTTGGCCTCGTCCTTGGCAAGTGCCCAAGGCTCGGAGTCCTCGATGTAGTGGTTGGCGGCATGGATGAGCTCCATGACCTCGTCCTTGGCTCCGCCGTAATCGAGCACGTCCATCTTGGCCATGTAGCGCTCGACCAGACCATCGGCGATCTTTGCCAGCGGGTTGTCGAACGCATCGAACGATGCGGGCTTGGCGGGCGCGCAACCATCAAAGTACTTGCCGCTCATGTTGAGCGAACGCGAGATAAGGTTGCCCCAGCTGTTGGCCAGGTCGGCGTTGTAGACCTGCTCCATGCGATCGAAGCTGATGGCACCGTCGGTGCCGGGGACGACGTCGGTCATGAAGTAGTAGCGATAGCCCTCGACGCCCAACATGTCGATAACGTCCTGCGGAGCGATGGCGTTGCCGCGGCTCTTGGACATCTTCTCGGCCTTGCCGGTCTCGGCATTGCGCACGGTCAGGAAGCCGTGGGCAAAGACGTGCTCGGGCAGGGCCTCGCCGATGGCCATGAGCATGGCGGGCCAAATGACGCAGTGGAAGCGGATGATGTCCTTGCCCACGATGTGGAACTGCGCGGGCCAGCGATAGGCCAGCTCGGCACGCGCCTCGTCGGTGTCGACACCGTAGCCGACGGCCGTCATATAGTTGAGCAGCGCATCGAACCACACGTAGGTCACGTGACCCTCGTCAAACGGGACCTGAATGCCCCAGTCAAAGCTCGTACGGCTCACGGAAAGGTCGTTAAGGCCGCCCTCGACAAAGCTGCGAACCTCGTTCATGCGGAACGCAGGCTCGACAAAGTCGGGGTGCTCGTCATAGAGCTTGAGCAGCTTGTCCTGGAAGGCGGAAAGCTTAAAGAAGTAGGACTCCTCCTGCACGCGCTCAAGCGGACGGTGGCAGTCGGGGCACAGGTGCTGGCCGACGCTGCCGTACTCTTCGTCGCCCTTCTGGACCTGCGTATCGGTAAAGTAGGTCTCGTCAGGCACGCAATACCAGCCGTCGTAGCTGCCCTTATACAGGTAGCCGGACTCCTTCATGCGCTCCCACAGGTACTGCACGGCATGATGCTGGCGCGGCTCGGTGGTGCGGATGAAGTCGTCGTTGGAAATCTCGAGCTTGCTCCAAAGCTCCTTGAAGTGCGGAGCCTGGCTGTCGGTCCACGCCTGCGGCGTCATGTTGTGCTTGGCTGCGGCCTCGGCGACCTTCTCGCCGTGCTCGTCCATGCCGGTCAGGAACTTGACGTTATAGCCGGCGGAGCGGCGATAGCGAGCCTGAACGTCGGCGATGATGGTGGAATAAGCCGTGCCC
>JAXKFZ010000275.1:0-6964 GCA_036550635.1 Collinsella sp.
GATGGCTCGCTTACCACATTAATCGAGGATCCTATCGAGGGCACGGGATATGCATTCTACGATGTCCGTGCCGGCGACGGCGTATTCGCGTGGGTTGAGATGAACTTTGCCAATTCATCGTGGAAGCTCTACGCTCAAAATCTGTCGGGCGCTTCGCTCTCTGGCGACGTGGTTGAGCTCGATCGAGGTGGCAAGGACTACGATCCGCCGCTGTTTACGGCGTTCGGGGCATCAGTCATCTGGTATAAAATGCCTTCGGCAGGCGGCAATAAAACGAGTAGTGATTCGTTTTGCTATCGTCGCTCGCTTGATGAATCCAAGGCCGAGGTAATTTGGAAATCGACGGGCCGCTTTGCATCGGCCCCGCGCGCGAGCGACGGCATTTTGACCATCTCGCCGCGTGTCCGCAACGACGAGGGCGTCTACTACGGCATAACGGCAATCGATCTGACCGACGGCAACAACACCAAGCGTGCCCAGTTGGTCCTCCCTTCGCCAGTTTCGCCTTTCGAGGCCGTATATATGGGCGATACCTTCGTGTTTTCTATCGAGGCGGCCTATAGTGGCGTGGGCAGCCTGGGCAATATGGGCACGTATATCGGTAATGAGGGAGGGCCGTACCTCTTCCTGTCACGCGAGCCGCTCGCATGTGCGGCTGGCAAGAAGAATAAATACCTTGTTAAGGTACAGGCGTCGCATTTCCTGATCGACACCTCTGCCAAGACCTATGGCTCGCTGCTGTCGCCCGACCGCGCTTTGGAGTATGGCGATTATCCAGCTACGGCGGGAAAATCGGACTCATTCCTTACGTACGCCACGGTGCGCAACAGCCAGGGTATACCAGAGACGGTCACTGCACGCCTATTCTCTCTTTAAGCTTAGAGGGGTTAAAAAGGCGCCAACAGGGGAATAAACGCGTTGTAATTGTGAGTACCGCCCGCCGAGCTGCCGCGTCATAGCGGCATCCGGCGGGCTCAGGTGCGTTAAAATGGGCTTGTTCTTAGCTAATTGAGACAGGGGGGCCGTGTTATGGCTTCAGATGCAAAAAAGATTCTGCTGGTCGAGGATGAGAAGGCAATCCGTGACGCCGTCGCTGCCTATCTCGAGCGCGAAGGCTACTGGGTTGTGGGCGTCGGTGACGGCCAGTCCGCGATCGAGGAGTTCGAGAAGCATCAGTTCGACCTGGTCGTGCTCGACCTTATGCTCCCCAAGATTCCCGGCGAGCGCGTTTGCCGCACCATTCGCGATACCTCGGATGTCCCCATCATCATGCTGACGGCTAAGGGCGAGATCGAGGACCGTATTATCGGTCTTGAGCTCGGCGCCGACGACTATCTGATTAAGCCGTTCTCGCCGCGCGAGCTCGTCGCCCGCGTTCGCGCTCTGTTCCGCCGTGCCCATCAGGCCGACGAGCCCGCCGTCGAGGTACTCGACTTCGGCGATCTGGTCATCGATATCTCGGGCCACAAGATCTTGGTCGAGGGCAAGGAAGTCGATCTGACGGCTTCCGAGTTTAAGCTGCTCACCACGCTTGCCCGCCATCCCGGCCGTGTGTATAACCGCATGGAGCTGGTCGAGAAAGTGCTCGGGTATGACTTTGAGGGCTATGAGCGCACTATCGATAGCCACGTGAAGAATCTTCGCGCCAAGCTGGGCGATGATCCCAAGAAGCCCAAGTGGCTCTACACCGTCCATGGTGTCGGCTATCGCTTCGAGGCTCCGGCCAAGACCGATAAGTCGGACGAGAAATAGGGAAATCACATATGACACCTGCGCGCTTTGAAATCGGACAAAAGCACAAGCAGGAGAGCGAGGCGGGTTCCAAGGCTAGTTGGAACACGCCTCGTTCCGATTCACGGCCAACGATGAGCTATCCCTCGCGCATGGCACTTGCTTTTGCTCTGACATCGCTCATGACGGTATTGGTGCTGGTGGGCGTTGTCTCTGTTGTGTGGGGCACGGTCTTTTCGGATTACACACGCTCCAATATCGTCGAAATCGCAAATTCCGCTGCCGAGAAGTTGGCGACCTCATATGAGGAAAACGGCTCTTGGACCGCGGGAGAACTGCGCACGGTCGCAACGTCGAGTTTGGTTTCCGACGATCTGGGCATGCAGGTCGTCAATAAAAAGGGTGTGATCGTTTATGACGATTCCTGGCCCTCGGCAAGCGCCACCGCCGATGTACGCGAAAACCAGGCTACGACCGACGACGCGAGCGGCAAGAGGGCATCGCATAGCCCGGTCTCGTCTGCTCCAACCGACTCCGATAGCGTTGCTAACGTCGAGATTGTAACGTCTTCCGGCGAGCATGTCGGACAGGTAAAGCTGTGGGCCATCGGCTCCGACGCTCTGCTCACCAAGGCGGACTCTGCGTTTAGGGAGAAGACCTTTAACGCCATGGCCCTCGCCGCGGTTGTTGCAATCTGCATTTCGGTCGTTATCGGATCGCTCGTGTCGCGCATGCTCACCAAACCGATTCATCGCATCACCAGTACCGCAAAGCAAATCCGTGACGGCGACCTGTCGGCTCGCACGGGGCTGCGCGGTGATGACGAGATCGATCAGCTGGGTGAGACCTTCGATGAGATGGCCACCTCGCTCGAGAAGGATATGAAACACGAGAAGCGCCTGACCTCAGACGTTGCACACGAGCTTCGCACGCCGCTTATGGCCATGCTCGCAACGGTCGAGGCCATGCAGGATGGCGTGTATCCCACCGACGATGAGCATTTGGAGACCGTTGCTTCCGAGACGCGTCGCCTGGCTCGTCTGGTGCAGCAGATGCTCGACCTATCGCGTATGGAAAACAGCACGGCTCCGCTCAATCTAGAACCGGTGGACATGGTTCCGTTCGTGCGATCGATTGTGAACGGCCAGGAGCGTCTGTTTGCCGACCGTGACCTTCGTCTTCGCTTTGCAGATGAAACCCAAGGGCACGACGATGTCGTCGAGGCCGATCCCGACATGATCACGCAATGTGTTATCAACCTCATGAGCAACGCCATGCGCTACACCCCCGAGGGCGGTTGGGTCGTGGTGTCGGTGCTCAGTGACCGCAGGCACGTCAGCATTGCCGTTTCTGATACCGGCATCGGTATTGCCAAGGACGATTTGTCGCGTATCTTCGGGCGGTTTTGGCGCGCCGATGCCAGCCGCGCCCGCGAAGCTGGCGGCCTGGGCGTTGGCCTCGCCGTGACCAAGCAGATCGTCGAGCGTCACCATGGCTACATATCCGTGGAGTCGGAGCTTGGAAAGGGTACGACTTTTACAATTCATCTGCCCCGCGAGCACACGGCAGACGCGGCATCTACTACAATGGAGCACTAGCTTTTCGCTATCCGGTGAAGGAGGGGCCGCGTCCCTGCCGCTCCGAGTTTGCGAAAACATGCGGGAAAGAACCCGCATTTCTGTCGTATTTAGGTAAGGAGTGACTCACGTGACAACGATGGAGCGTCGTCCGGATTCCCGTGGCAAGGTTCGTGATATTTACGATGCCGGTGAAAACCTGCTGATGGTCGCCACCGACCGCATTTCTGCGTTCGACTTCATTCTTCCCGACGAGATTCCGTTTAAGGGAGAGGTACTCAATCGCATCTCGGCATTCTGGTTCGATAAGTTTGCCGACATCGTCCCCAACCATCTCGTTTCCATCGACCCGGCGGATTTCCCCGAGGAGTTTGCTGAGTATCGTGACTACCTCGCTGGCCGCGCCATGCTGGTTAAGAAGGCCCAGACGATTCCTATCGAGTGCATCGTCCGCGGCTATCTGACCGGTTCGGGCAAGAAGACCTACGACGAGAACGGCACCGTCTGCGGCATCCAGCTGCCTGAGGGCCTGACCGAGGCTTCCAAGCTTCCCGAACCGCTGTTCACGCCGTCCACGAAGGCCGAGATCGGTGACCACGACGAGAACATCTCGTTCGAGCGTTGCTGCGAGATCGTGGGCGAGGACATCGCCACGCAGATTCGCGACCTTTCCCTCAAGATCTACAAGGCCGCTGCCGAGTACGCCGCGACCCGTGGCATCATCATTGCCGACACCAAGTTCGAGTTTGGTGTCATCGATGGCAAGGTCACGCTGATCGACGAGTGCCTCACGCCCGACTCCAGCCGTTTCTGGCCTGCTGCCAGCTACGAGGAGGGTAAGATCCAGCCTAGCTACGACAAGCAATTCGTCCGCAATTGGCTCAAGGCCAACTGGGATATGACGGGGGAGACCCCGCACCTGCCCGCCGAGGTCATCGATGGTACGTCCGAGCGCTATCGCGAGGCCTTCCAGATCATCACGGGCTCCCAGTTCACAAGCATGAAGGAGAATGCATAAGTGAGTACCCGTAGCGCCACGAACAAGCGCACGCAATCCCACGAAGTTACCGGGGTTGCGCGCAAGTCTGCCGCATCTGCTAAGCCCGCCCGCCAAGCAGCGAGCTCCGTTCGCGTCGTGCCGGCTTCGTCTAAGGCACGCCGCAAAGAGCTCGAGAAGGGCGAGAACCTCGAGGGCCTCTCTAAAGAGGAGAAGCGCGCCCGCAAGGCTAAGCAGCGCGCCAAGGAGGACCGCATCTATACGGTGTCGAATATCCTCCTCAAGCAGGACGAGGACTACACCAAGCGCCGTCGCATCTGGTGGATTGTGCTCGCCATTGGCATGGTGCTCGTCGTGGCAATTTGGGCCTCGCTGTACTTCGCTCCCGCTGGCATGGTGTCCAGCCCTGTCCAGATGGTCGGCATCGTTTTGTCCTATGTCATCATCCTAGGTGACTTTATCTACGACTTCGCTCGTATTCGTCCCTTGCGCAACATGTACCGCGCGCAGGCCGAGGGCATGTCCGAGAACAAGCTCAACGCTCTTATCGAGCGCGCAGCTGCCGAGGAGGAGAAGAAGGACTCCAAGAAGAAGTAGCGTTTGCATACATACTTATCGCTAAGATATAAGGCGCGTCGTTTTTGCGGCGCGCCTTTTTACTGTTCTATAGATAGATGGAGTGGCACATGATTCGAGCTGCCCTGACGGTCGAAGAGGCCCTGGAGGGTATGAAGTCCCTGGAGCCCAAGATTAAAAACTATGCGCGCCTGGTTGTCCGCAAGGGCGTAAACGTTAAGCCCGGCCAGGAAGTCGTCGTTCAGTCTCCGGTTGAGTGCGCGCCGTTTGCGCGCGTGGTGGTCGCGGAGGCCTATGCTGCCGGCGCCGGCCACGTGACGGTCATCTGGGCCGATGATGCCGTGACGAGGCTCACGTACGAGCATGTCGAGAAAAGCTATTTTGAGCAGACGCCCGAGTGGAAGCGCCTGCAGCTGGATTCCCTGGCCCAGGACGGTGCCTGCTTTATCTTTATCGAGGGTGCGGACCCCGCCGCCCTTAAGGGCATCGATCCCGCTAAGCCCGCTGCAGCTTCTAAGGCAAAGAACACGCAGTGCAAAGTTTTCCGCCGTGGACTGGATTACAACATCAATCCGTGGTGCATCGCCGGCGCTCCGGTCGTGGCTTGGGCGCGCGAGGTGTTCCCGGGAGACGCCGATGAGGTTGCAATCTATAAGCTGTGGAATGCGATTCTGCACACCGCTCGCGCCGATGGCCAGGACCCAGAGAGCGACTGGGAGCTCCATGACGCCGCATTCGAAAAGAACCTGCGTTTCCTGAACGACAATCGTTTCGACTGCCTGCATTACACCGCGGCAAATGGAACCGATCTGACGATTGGCATGACGAAGGGTCACGAGTGGGCCGGCGGCAAGGGCAAGACGCCCGATGGGCACCCCTTCTTCCCCAACATTCCCACCGAGGAAGTCTTCACTTCGCCCGATCGCATGCGCGCCGACGGTATCGTGTACTCGGCCATGCCGCTCATCCACCACGGCAATAAAGTCGAAGATTTTTGGATTAAGTTCGAGGGCGGCCGCGTGGTGGACTACGACGCCCGCGTGGGCAAGGCAACGCTTGCGAGCATTATTGACACCGATGAAGGTGCCGCTCATCTGGGCGAGGTCGCGCTCATTTCCAAGAACACTCCGATCCGCGAAAGCGGCGTTCTGTTCTATGACACGCTCTATGACGAGAACGCTAGCTGCCATCTCGCGCTAGGTGTCGGTTTCCCCGAATGCATCGAGGGTGGGTACGACATGTCCAAGGAAGAGCTCCTGGATCATGGCGTTAACGTCTCGAGCGCGCACGTCGATTTTATGATTGGCACGGACGACATCGATATTACGGGAATTACGCCTGATGGACGTGAAGTTGTGATTTTCCAGAACGGCCAATGGAGTTGGGAATAGTCCCAGACCGTGGTACAATGCCACCCGCGGGCCGTTAGCTCAGCTGGCAGAGCAGGGGACTTTTAATCCCAAGGTCCAGGGTTCGAACCCCTGACGGCCCACCCAAAGATTGTTGAGACGGTCAACTTCGGTTGGCCGTCTTTTTTGTCGCCCTTTCATGGGTTCGAACCCGTCGGGGCGCGGAGCTGAGTAAACGCGTGAGCGTTTGCCAGCGCAGCGCGCAAGGCGCGAAAGCGCCGCAGCGTTCGCGTGCGAAGCAGGCTGAACCCCTGACCGCCCACCATAGAATAGAAAAGCGACTGGCGGATGCCGGCCGCTTTTTTGTTGCCGGTGCAAGGGTTCGAACCCGTATCTATCTATATATAAGAACGCTTGGCGAACAAAACCCGCCTTTTACCGACGGGAAACAAATAGCTGATGCTTTTGGAGTAAAGTGGCGCTCCAGAGATGACCGATGCCTTAACACCTATAAACCAGCTGGTCATCGCCAATATCAGAAGCCAATGCTTCAGTTATAACCTCAGGGACGCGACTGAGGGACATATTCACTTGTGAACAAAATATGGAGTGCCAGATTCCCGCCCCCGGGGCCCCTCCGGTCTGGCAATATATCTCCTTGCCGCGCGGCCCGGTGGAACCGGGAACCGGCGCAGGCGTGCACCTTGAGAACCGGATACTGCGAGGATGGACAC
>JAXKFZ010000276.1:0-1666 GCA_036550635.1 Collinsella sp.
AAGCTGCTTAAGCTCATCGACAAGACACTCAAGGGCATTAGCCAAGAGGAGCGCGACCAAATGTGGGACGCGTGCCTCGACCGTCAGCCGGCATAGGGAGGCAGCATGAAAACCATTAATCGCCTGGCCTCCTTTATCAAGGCCGACCACCGTTATGTATACCTGGGCACGAGTGTTATCGCGGCGCTCGGCCTGGCGTTTAGCCAACGCAACCCCACGCCGCTGAGCTTCTTGGCCCCCACCGGTATCTTCCAAGACTGCCTCTGGGCAATCCTTTGGGCCTGGCTCGTCGTGTCGGCGGCGGCGCTGGTCACCAAGCTCATGCACTGGAACGACTATCGCGAAAAGTCGCCGTTCGCATCCGAGCGCTGCCGTCGTGGCGCACGCCTGGGCAGCTACGTCATGGTCGCCATCGCGGCAGTTTTCTTTATTGACCGCTGCGTCATGTCGTTTATCGACCTGGTGCAGGTGAGCATTGTCTCGGATTCCAACCCCAGCGACTTTTTGTCGAGCCTGGTCTACATGACCTACAAGAGCGGGGACTTCTTCATTCGCGGTATCGAGATCACCATCGCGCTTGCCACCTTCGGCACCGTCATCGCATTCTTCCTGGCGCTGCTCTTCGTGTTCCTACGCATTCAGACGTTCGACCGCGTGGATAACGACCTGGTGCGCTTCGTTAAGAGTATCGGCCGCGGCTTTGCGACCGTCTACTCCACCATCGTGCGCGGCACGCCCATGATGGTCCAGGGCCTGCTCATCTATTACGCGGGCTTCACCGTTTTGCGCGGCATGGGCTTCGAGACCGCTCAGGCCAACCAGATTTGGAGCACCTTCACCGCCGGCCTCGTCACCATCTCGCTCAACTCCACCGCCTACATGATGGAGGTCCTGCGCGGCGGCATCGAGTCCATCGATCCCGGCCAGGCCGAGGCAGCACGCTCGCTGGGCCTGTCGCAGTGGCAAGCTATGCGCAAAGTCGTGTTCCCCCAGGGCATTAAAAACGCGATTCCGGCGCTCACCAACGAGCTCATCATCAACATCAAGGATTCGTCGGTGCTCTCGGTCATCGGCGTGTTTGACCTCATGTACGCCACCACCACCGTCGCCGGCGTGTACTACCGCCAGATGGAGGTCTACTGCGTGGCGCTCGTGGTCTACCTGATCCTGACGCTCGTGGCGAGCCGCCTGCTCGAGGCCTTTGGCAAAAAGCTCGGCGCCGAGGCTCCGGTCACGCTGCCCAGCTCCAACTAGGCTCAAGACGAGGAGAATCATCATGGCAGATACCGCCACTACCGGCACCGCGGCCGCCGCACAGACCAATGAGCCGCTCATCCGCGTCGAGGGCCTGCGCAAGAGCTTTGGCTCGCTCGAGGTGCTCAAGGGCATCGACCTGTCCGTTAACCCCGGCGAGGTCGTCACCATTATCGGCGCCTCAGGCTCGGGCAAATCGACCTTTCTGCGCTGCCTCAACCTGCTCGAGACTCCGGACGCGGGCCATATCTGGTTCCACGGCCAGGACCTTACGGCCGAGCGCTGCAACATTAACAAGCTGCGTGAGGACATCGGCATGGTGTTCCAGGGCTTTAACCTGTTCAACAACATGGATGTGCTCGACAACTGCACGCTTGCGCCCGTCACGCTCAAAAAAATGAGCAAGGCCGAG
>JAXKFZ010000277.1:0-2754 GCA_036550635.1 Collinsella sp.
GACGGCGTGACCTCCAACGGCGAGCTCGCTGACCCCGCTGAGTGCAAGCAGATTGCTGACCTGGGCGTCGACTTCCTCGCCTGCGGTATCGGCAACATCCACGGCGTGTACCCCGCCGACTGGGCTGGCCTTTCCTTCGAGCGTCTGGGCGAGATCAAGGCCGAGACCGGCGACCTGCCCCTCGTTCTGCATGGTGGCACCGGCATCCCCGAGGATCAGATCAAGAAGGCCATCTCCCTGGGTATCTCCAAGATCAACGTCAACACCGACCTGCAGCTCGTCTTCGCCAAGGGCGTTCGCGAGTACATCGAGGCTGGCAAGGATCAGCAGGGCAAGGGCTTTGACCCCCGCAAGCTCCTCAAGCCTGGTCGCGACGCCATCGTTGCTCGCACCAAGGAGCTCATGGAGGAGTTTGGCTCCGTCAACAAGGCGTAAGTAGCGGTTTAACTTTCCCGTCGGAGGCCCCGTTCACCCTACGCTTTTCCCTTGCGCTCACCTGGCTTTGCCAGAAGTCGCGCAATGGGAAAAGCTCCGGGTGAACGGGGCCTCCTTCGTTAACTCGCCACAGGGTTACTGGGCTGAATTCATTTTTAGAGGTACCGTTTATCGGTGTTGAGGGTTCCTTTATTGGGGCTTTCTTTTTTATCTCGCTACAATGGGCTTCAAGCGTTCTAGTGACTTGGAGTTTTGGTATGGCTGTTGTTAATGTGTTGCCTTCGGATGGGAAGGTTATTGACGAGGGTCCTGTTGGTTGCTCTGTTGATGTCTGCTGTGATGATTTTCGCCATCTCGATATTGGGCTACCGCCTGAGATTCTTCGCCTTAAGGATGCCGGGTATTTGACGCAGGCTGTTGCTGCCTGCGATCGTCTTTTGGAACAGAATCCCGATCCCTCGTTGGCCGCTTGCGTTCGTGCCGAGCGGTATCGCATGCTTGAGACGCCGCTTCATTTTTCGGTGTCGCGCGATCGAGCTATTGCGATGATTCGCGAGGAGTGGCCTGAGTTTACCGAGGAGCAGTTTGACGATCTGATTGACCGTAAGCGTATTGACTGGCGCTTTATCGATGGCGAGCTGTTCGTTCTCGACAACTTCCTCGATTCGCTTCGCGTATATCCCAAAGAGGTCCCCGGCATGCGGCCCGATCCTACGGACGGAATTGCACTGCGCAACGAGATGCTCAAGGAGATGGAGTCGCAAAACGGATTGGCTCGCGTCATTACGCTTAAAGCGTCCGTGTCTGTCCCCGGCGCTCTGGAGGGGGAGACCGTTTGCGCTTGGCTTCCCGTCGCGGCTGCCTGCCGTCAACAGTCTCGGGTCGAGATTCTCGACATGACGCCGGAGGGTGCTGTTGCTCCCGCGAACGCTTCGGCGCGTACCGCCTCGTGGTCTTCTTCGAGTGAACGCTCATTCTCGGTGACCTATCGTTATCACATCGATGCTGCTTATTGTGATGTCTACGGTGGCACACTTCCGGTTCATCCGCGTATGGACGCGCCTCTGACCGAGGATATTTCCGAGGACCGTCCGCACATCGCATTCACGCCGTATCTGCAGCAACTGACGGCCAGTGTTGTTGACGGACTCGTGGATCCGCTCGATCGCGCCCGTGCTATCTATGATTACCTGACGCAGTATATCGACTATCGCTATCAGCCGCCGTACCTGCTTTTGGGCTCCATCGCTGATGACTGCGCGCATTCGCTCCGCGGCGATTGCGGCGTTATGGCGCTCACGTTTATCACCATGTGCCGTATCGCGGGCGTGCCTGCCCGTTGGCAGAGCGGCCTGTATGTTGCGCCCGATTCGGTGGGGCCGCACGATTGGGCTGAGTTCTATACGCCACAGACCGGTTGGCTTAACGCCGACGTATCGTTTGGTTCCTCAGCACGCAGGATGGGGGAGGAGTGGCGGCGTCAGCACTATTTTGGCAACCTCGATCCATGGCGTATGGTGGCAAACTGCCAGTTCCAGGCGGACTTTGTTCCTGCATCGGATGGTATGCGTGAGGACCCCTACGATAACCAGATGGGCGAGGCCTCGGTTGACGGACGTGGATGTCGTCAGCGGGAGATGTTGCGTAAGATTGAGCTTATCGAAATGCTTGAAGTTCCATTTTCGGACTAATCAACAGAAAGCTGTGATAAACTAACTCATGCGTTACGTGCCCGAGTGGCGGAATTGGCAGACGCAGTGGACTCAAAATCCACCGTTGGCAACAACGTGCGAGTTCGAGTCTCGCCTCGGGCACCAAACATGCAAGTGAACGTTCAAGGGGGGTCAAGGCCCCCTTTTTCGTGCCGAACTCGCGTGAGCGCGCGGAGCGTTAAACAAACAGGCCAGCGGCCTGTTTGTAGCGGAGCGTGGCGAGGGCGCCGCGCGCCCGAAGCCCGGGGCTTCGCGAAGCGAAGGCCCTTCGAGTCTCGCCTCGGGCACCATACATGCAAGCGAGCGTTCAAGGGGGTTGCGGCCCCCTTTTTCGTGTACGTAATGTGATAACGCGCAGTACGTGTTATTATTCGCAAGGCGTTGTTCCCGCAATGCCCTAAAGAGGAACCCGAGGGTTCCCACCTTTTGGCGCTAATCAGCAGCTGACTGGTCATACAACTTAGATTCTCTTCCTCATACCGAGGATGTCTATGTGTACGACCTGGTTGCAAAGAAGCGCCGGGTTATTTTTTTATGAATGGAGGTAGGGAAAATAGCTAAGTCTGATGACACCCGCATCAACGACGAGATCACTGCATCTTCGTGC
>JAXKFZ010000042.1:0-2075 GCA_036550635.1 Collinsella sp.
CACCCAACGGGCCCTCTCGGGGCAGGGACGTTCGGCCGTGCGCGGGCGCCCGGTCGGCGGCCCGTTCTGGGCGCGCCTCAATCGTAGCCCGAGACGGTCCCGGGCTGACAATTTCGACTGTAATGGACGTTCTTAAATGACTAGTCAAACAAGAACGTCCCCAACGACTATCCCGGCAATTAGCCCAAGGAGTGTCCCCAAGTGCCGGCACATAAGGAACGTCCCTAAGTGCCAAAACGACTGGTCGGGCAACGCCGATGTTTTGGCGAAGTCAGCGAAAACCCGCCAGAGTGAGCAAGGTGCCTTGAAACGAGGCGGCATTGACCTTCTGGTCATGCCGCCGAAGTTGAAAGGCAGATTGCCGCTCTGGCGGGTTTGCAGCGTCGAGCCGTTACGCGGTTTGGTAAAACCGCGTAACCACTAGTTTGGTACCTTGACATTCATTTCTCATGCTCCTAAATTGGTTAGGCACAAAACAATTTCACTACCTAACTAAAGAAAGGAGCGAAGATTAGATATGCGTGTTGAACCACTCGCCTATCCGCATGAACCCGGCGGCGACCCCTCACGGCCAGCAGACGAGCCCGAGACCCAGTCCGACAAAGACCGTCTCGCCAAGCGAATCCTCAATGGGCTGGGGTTTTGCGGCCATTACATGCATTTTCACGGCGGCGGCATATCTGGCAAGGCGCCTATTGTCTGCCTACTCGCCAAGCAGCCGACCGGCGAGCTGTCCCAACAGGAGCTCGGCATGCACTTCGACCTCAAGCCGGGGTCCCTTTCCGAGATTCTGTCCAAGCTCGAACTGGGCGGTCTTATCGAGCGCAGTCGCAATCCCAAAGACCGTCGGCAGCTCACCATCCGCCTGACCGATGCGGGATGGGAAAAGGCCCGCGTTGAGCAGGCGGCCCGCATCCGCTTTAGAGAGCAGGCCTTTAGTGCCCTCACTCACGACGAGCGCGAACAGCTCGCCGAGATGCTCGAAAAAATCCGCGTAACCTGGGAGGAACTGGATGATTAAAACCCTCATGGGAAGCATCCGCGATTACAAGAAGGTCACGATCGCCACGCCGCTGCTGGTGCTTGGCGAGGTGCTCTGCGAGATGCTGATTCCATTTATCACCGCCAACCTGATCGACGCCATCAAAGACGGCGCCACCGTAGCCGAGATGCTTCCCACCGCGGGCTTTTTGGTGCTCATCGCGCTGACGTCGCTTGCTTTTGGCGCCGCTGCCGGCATCACCTGCAGCCATGCGAGTTGCGGCTTCGCCAAGAACCTGCGTCACGACCTGTTCTATAAAATCCAGACGTTCAGCTTTGCCAACATCGATGAGTTCTCGAGCTCCTCACTCGTCACGCGCCTGACCACCGATATCAACAACGTGCAGCAGGCCTTTATGATGATCATCCGCATCGCCGTGCGCGCGCCGCTGGTGCTGGTCTTTGCCTTTGCCATGGCCTACGCCATGGGCGGCAGCGTCGCCATGGTCTACCTGGTCATCATTCCGCTGCTGGGCTTTGGCCTGTTCTTTATCATCTATAAGGTGCGCCCGATCTTTGCCCGCGTGTTCCGCAAGTACGACGCCCTTAACGAGTCCGTCGAGGAAAACGTCACCGGCATGCGCGTGGTCAAGAGTTACGTGCGCGAAGACTTTGAGAAGGAGAAGTTCGCGACCGCCGCACGCGACGTCCAGATGGACTTCACCCGCGCCGAGAAGCTGCTCGCCTTTAACAATCCCATGATGAACATCTGCGTCAACGGCGCGTTTGTCGTCATCATCTACCTGGGCTCCAAGCTCATCATCACGAGTCAGGGCACGCTGTTCGACGTGGGCCAGCTCTCCTCGATCTTTACCTATGGCTTCCAAATCCTCATGAGTCTGATGCAGCTGTCGATGATCTTTGTCATGGTGACCATGGCCGACGAATCGGCACACCGCATTACCGAGGTGCTGGCCGCCGAGCCCACGATCGCCGATCCCGCCGAGCCCGTGCTCGAGGTTGCCGACGGTTCCATCGACTTTGACCACGTGAGCTTTAAGTATTCCGCGCATGCGAAGCGCCAGGCGCTCGAC
>JAXKFZ010000043.1:0-2588 GCA_036550635.1 Collinsella sp.
CACCCAACGGGCCCTCTCGGGGCAGGGACGTTCGGCCGTGCGCGGGCGCCCGGTCGGCGGCCCGTTCTGGGCGCGCCTCAATCGTAGCCCGAGACGGTCCCGGGCTGACAATTTCGACTGTAATGGACGTTCTTAAATGACCAGTCAAACAAGAACGTCCCCAATGACTAGTCGTTTAAGAACGTCCCCGATGACTGCCGGGCGGGAGCGTTTAGCGGTACAGCTGCCGACTGGGCAGGCTGAGCTGGTATCCTTATGCGGTATTGTCTCGATTCGTTAGGATTGCATGTGAGAGCTGCCACTGTCCTTCGTTCAGTTATATGTCGCGCCCTGGCCATTGTGCTTGCAGCGCTTGCCGCACTGAGTTCCATCGCGCCTGTCCAGGCTTTTGCCGATGACTCTAGTCAGCCAGTCAAGACGGTCCGCGTCGGCTGGCTCGTCAACAACGAGGGCTTCCAGAACGGCACCCCCGGCGAGCGTCTCTCGGGATGGGGTTACGAGTACCTCCAGACCCTGTCGTACTACACGCCCGGCTGGCGGTACGAATACGTCTCCGGCACCTTCACCGAGCTTATGGACATGCTCGAGGCAGGCGAGATCGACCTCATGCCCAACATCTCCTACTCCGAGGAACGCGCCCAAAAGCTGCTCTTTTCCTCGAACCCCGAGGGCACCGAGCGCTACTACATCTACGCCAGGCCCGACCGTGACGACCTGGCCAAGGGTGACCCTCAAGCACTCCAGGGTCTCACCATCGGTTACAACTCCGGTGTTATGCAAACCATCGTCGGCCAGCAGTGGCTCGCCAACGAGGGAATCGCCTGCACATACAGGGAGTATGACGGAGGCTCCGTTCTCTTTGACGCGCTCGCAAACGGCGAGGTCGACGCCATCATCATGAACGACACCATTTCGTCGCCCGAGGCGTCGCCCATGTTCTACGTCGGTTCGAGCGACTACTACTTTGCCGTTCCCAAAAGCCGCCCCGATCTGATGGACAACATCAACTCCGCAATGGCGGCAATCAACCGCGTCAACCCCCGCTATAACGACGAGGTCAAATCGAACTATTCAGCGCAAAACAGCGGATCATCCTCGCTCACCGGCGATGAGCGCGCCTGGCTCAAGGCGAACAACAACACCATCACGCTCGGCTACATTACGGGCAAACTCCCCTACTGCAACGAGAACGAAGACGGCGAAATGGAAGGCTCGCTCGCATCGCTTGCGACGACGCTACACGATAAATTTGGCATTACGGTCAAAACCGTCGCCTTTGATAGCTACAAGATGATGTCAAAGGCCCTGTCAAAGGAAAGCATAGACGTTGCGCTGCCGGTATACCGAGATTACTGGTTTGCCGAGCAAACAGGCGTTGTGCAGTCGGTATCGTTGGGAACCATATCCCTCACCGCTATCCACACCGGCAGCAACCTGAACAAAAACCTTCAGAACATCGCCTGTACCAAATCATCGTTTGTCAACAAAAATGCACTTGAAAGTCTGTTCCCCACAGCGACCGTAACCGAATACCAATCCGACGATGAAGCGTTCGACGCCCTCAGGAAGGGAACGGCGCACTGCATCGTCGCTCCCAGTTCACGCGTAAAAACCATCGGTGACCGTTACGATCTCGAGGACTGCGAGACGACCGAGCTCCCTGACACCTGTGAGCTCTCGTGCTGGATTTCGCGCGGAAAACCCGAGCTGTTGGGAATCATCAACAAGGGCATCATCAATGCCGGAGAATCGCTCTCCGCAAGCAATTTCTCCTCCACGTCGTACACGGCCCAGGAATCCAACACGCTTCAATTCCTTTATCGCAACCGCACCGCCATTGCAGCTACCCTCATCGGTATGTTGTCGGTCGGCATCGTCCTGCTCATCTGGGCGCTCGTGCGCGCTCGAACCGAGCGCAAATAAGCCGATGCTGCCAACGCCGCTAAGACGGCATTCCTCACGCGCATGAGCCACGACATCCGTACGCCGCTCAACGGTATCCTGGGCCTTATCGAGATCGAGGAATTGAAGGAAGGCGATATGCAAGTCGCCCGCGAGAGCCGTGCCAAGGCGCGCGTTGCCGCCAATCACCTGCTCTCGCTGATCAACGACATCCTCGAGATGGGCAAAATCGAAGACCGCAAGCTAACACTGGAGCATGCGCCTTTTAACCTCAAAGAGCTCTGTGACGATACGCTAGTGCTGTGCAAGCTCCGCGCGTCCAGTAACGGCATCACAATGCAGGACAATAGTCTGCCGTACGCCACGGGGCCATACATGATCGGCAGTCCCACCCATATCCGACAGATCATGATCAACCTGTTAGACAACAGCATTAAGTACAACAAGCACGGCGGCTCCGTCACCTTTAGCTCAAATACCAAGCCACTCGATAACGGGCGCGCGCTCTTTTGCTTTAGCGTTTCGGATACCGGCATTGGTATGACTCCCAAGTTTTTAAAGCATATCTATGAGCCGTTTGCCCAAGAAGGTGACGATGCGCGCAGCAAGTTCCAAGGAACCGGCATGGGCATGCCAATCGTCAAGTCGCTTATTGAACTGATGGGCGGCACCATCGAAGTCACCAG
>JAXKFZ010000044.1:0-2118 GCA_036550635.1 Collinsella sp.
ATTTGAGTAATATGGGCGCAGCTTATGCGGGTCGGATACAGATAAACATATAAACAAACTCATCAAAGATGAGCACATATCACAAAGCAAATGACAGTGTTTATCGTACGTTGAACCGTAACAACTGTCAAATAAATGGACTCGGTACGGCGACTTAAACGCGGTGAACGGCGGGTACGCAAAACGCATGCGTCTAGCATGTGTCTAAACTGCACATTCCTCACGTTCGGCATCGAGACGCGCCTTAACGGCATCGGCGGCGATGTGGTACGAAAAGCCCTTGCCCATCAAAAACCGGACGAGCTTTTCGAATCCACGTGTCTCGGGAACACGACGCTTCGCGAGTAGAGCCGATGCGCGAGCCAAGTCGTCATCCGCGGCAAAATAATTCTCGGGATAGCCGGGGATATCATCGAGTACGACATGGCGGCGCTTGAGCTCGGTCTCAATCTTGCGCTGTCCCCAGCCGCGTCGTTTGCGTTCCTCGATAAAGTACGAGCAAAAGCGGTTCTCATCTAAAAAGCGATACTCAGTGGCACGCTGGACGGCAAAATCAATTGCGGGCTGGCGAAATCCGTAACGAGCCAGCTTGTCACGGACCTCACCCGTGGCATGGTCGCGGCGCGACAGCATCTCAGTCACCATGGTAAGCGCGCATTTACGCTCAATGAGCTGTACCGCTTCGCGAAACTCATCCCAATCGCAGGGAAGATCGGGGCGATTTTTAAGAAACAGGCGCGCAACACGAACAGGAATCCAGATGGATCGTTCAAAACCACCCTCGAGCTCGCAGTCGATATGTGCACAAGGCTTTTTTGATGCATACCCACTCGAGAACGAGGAGGTCGCCTTCTTATCGGGAAAGACGACCGTGGCCTCGGTCACCGTATACGACATGAGGGCATCCGTTACTCGTCGTCATCATCGAGCATCGCGGAGCCATCGATGGCGTAAAGCTCATCGAACTCCTCAGTTTCGGGCTGATCGGTCAGCTCGACCTCGGACGGAGCATCGTCATCGAATTCAAGGCCGCAGGCGAGGCGAACCTTATGCTCGATCTCGTCAGCACAATCGGGGTGCTCGCGCAGGAAGGCCTTAGCGGCCTCGCGACCATTACCGAGCTTGTCCTCACCGTAAGCAAACCAAGAGCCCATCTTTTTGCAGATACCGCACTCGACAGCCATGTCCAGAATCGAGCCCTCCTTAGAGATGCCCGTGCCGTACATGATGTCGAACTCGGCCGAGCGGAACGGAGCGGCCACCTTGTTCTTAACGACCTTGGCACGCACGCGATTGCCGATGACCTCGTCCTTGAGCTTGATGCTGTCGATGCGGCGAATATCGATGCGCACCGACGAGAAGAACTTGAGGGCACGGCCGCCCGTCGTAGTCTCGGGGTTGCCGAACATGACGCCGATCTTCTCGCGCAGCTGGTTAATGAAGATGCAGGTCGTTTTAGATTTGGCGAGCGAGCCTGCGAGCTTACGGAGCGCCTGGCTCATCAGACGGGCTTGAAGGCCGACCGTAGTGTCGCCGATCTCGCCCTCGATCTCGGCACGCGGAGTCAAAGCGGCGACAGAGTCGACGACAATGGCGTCGATGGCGCCAGAGCGCACGAGCATGTCGACGATCTCGAGCGCCTGCTCGCCCGTATCGGGCTGGGAAATGAGGACCTCATCGATGTCCACGCCGATACGCGCGGCATACGTGGGATCGAGCGCGTGCTCGGCATCAATAAATGCCACGACGCCGCCCATAGCCTGGGCCTCTGCCAAAATCTCGAGCGAAAGCGTTGTCTTACCGGAGGACTCGGGGCCGTAAATCTCGACGATACGTCCGCGCGGCACGCCGCCGATGCCCAGAGCGGCATCGAGGGCCAGGGCGCCCGTGGGAATGGCCTCGACCTCGAGCTCGGGACCACCGTCACCGTACCTCATGATGGAACCCTGGCCGAATTTCTTCTCGATCTCGGCCTTGGTGGTGGCGATCATCTCATCGCGCTCTTTACCCGTCGTGCGAGCATGAACGGTACGTACGGGACCTGAATTCTTGGCCATGAATAGCCCTCCTCTTAACAACCTGCATCGATAATAAACGAACGGCTGTTCGTGGTCAACC
>JAXKFZ010000278.1:0-2138 GCA_036550635.1 Collinsella sp.
AATCGTCGATCAGCTTCCCTGCAACGACCGGGTGTTCCAAGCGATCTCCATGAGCTCCGAGACGCGCTATCCGTTCATCCTTAACCTCGATACTGGAGAATCGCAATGGTCGGTTAACGCCGTGCGCGATTTTGACCTGCCTTCCCAGCACCCTTTTAACTCACTCGACATGTGGCTCGCCCGCGTTCATCCCGAGGACCGCGACAACGTACGCGCCGAGCTCGACATGGTGATAAACGGCACGTGGCACTTCCACTACATGCAGTATCGCGTAATGGATGCCACCGGAAAATACGCGCTTTGCGACTGCACGGGCTACCGCTTGGACGGCACCGATACCGAGCCCAGCATGTATGTGGGCATTATCGTCAACCGAAGCTTGGCAGATACGACAGATTCCGTGACCGGCCTGGGCGACATTCACGCCCTGGTCAACGCCATTGGCGAAATGCGTCGCGTGGCGCGCGAGGCAGGCTTTATTGCCATTAAAATCAACGATATCGCTCAGGTCAATGCCCGCTTTGGCTTTGATGCGGGCGACCGTGTTTTGGCAGAAAGCGCTGCCTGCCTCATGGATTGTTCGCGTGGCAAGGGTCGCCTGTTCCGCTCGACGGGACCAATGTTCGTGGCGCTTTTCGATGAGCTCGGCCCCGAGGCAATCGACGAGCTCGCAAACGAAATCGAACGATTCCTGGGTTCTCCCGTGCTCATCGGCTCGCTTGAATATCAGCCGCCCATTCGCGTGGCCACGCTCCATCTGAACAGCGTTGACCGACAGCCCGTTTCCATTTTGAACGAGCTCAAAGCGTTGCTTAAAGAGGCACCGCAAGTACCGGGCACCAAGCTGGACTAGCGTTGTGGGGCGCGATGTGAAACACAGGCCGTTTCACATCGCGCCCCACGCCATCTGCCCTCTCGTGCGATAATCCTCCGCAGAAGTCACCGACAGCAGAGGGAGTTTGTGATGAAGGTTCTTTTGGTCAATGGCAGTCCCAAGGCAAACGGCAATACCGCCCGCGCACTCGCCGAGGTCGCCGAGCAACTCAACGCCGAGGGCATCGATACCGAGGTGTTCCAGCTGGGCGCCAAGCCCATTCGCGACTGCATCGGTTGCGGCCAGTGCGGCAATCTTGGCGGTCGCTGTACCTTTGACGACGACGTGGTGAACGAGCTGATCGCTGCCGCCGAGCAGGCAGATGGCTTTGTCTTTGGCTCCCCCGTCTACTATGCGCATCCCAGCGGACGCATCCTCTCGGCTCTCGACCGCGCATTCTATGCTGGCAGCAAGGCCTTTGCGCACAAGCCGGGTGCCGCGGTCGCCGTCGCCCGCCGTGGCGGCACGTCGACCACCTTCGATGTACTCAACAAGTACTTCACTATCAACCAGATGCCCGTGGTGGCCTCCACGTACTGGAACAACGTCTTTGGTGCCATGCCGGGCGAGGCCGCCCAGGACGCCGAGGGCCTGGCCACCATGCGAAACATCGGCAAAAACATGGCCTGGCTCCTTCGCTGCATCGAGGCAGGACAGGCCGCCGGCATCAAAGCCCCCGAAGGCGATCGCGCCAGGACCAACTTCATTCGATAGAGCGGCGGAACATGAATATCCAGATTTTTGGCACCAAGAAGTCCTTCGATACCAAGAAGGCCCAGCGCTATTTTAAGGAGCGCCGCATTAAGGTGCAGTTTATCGACCTTAAGGAAAAGGAGATGAGCAAGGGCGAGCTCACGAGCGTGATGCAGGCGGTCGGCGGCATCGACAAGCTGCTCAACCCCAAGGCCAAGGACGAGGAGACGCTCGCACTCATCCAGCACCTTACCCCCAGTCAGCGCTTTGATAAACTGCTCGAGAATCAGCAGGTCTTGGCCGAGCCCATCGTTCGCAACGGCAAAAAGGCCACCGTCGGTTATTGCCCCGATGTATGGGGAGCCTGGGAGTAGCCTGTGTTATTTGCCGGCGCGTGGGTATAAGAGCAGGCGTTTGGCATAAGATTCAACTGTAAGCCATGTCTAACAAAGGAGGGCACATGCCCAACAAACCCGTGAAGATCATCATGCTTACCGGATACCTCGGTGCCGGCAAGACCACGCTGCTCAACCACATCCTCGCTAACGACGGCGGCATCCGCGCCGCCGTG
>JAXKFZ010000279.1:0-3324 GCA_036550635.1 Collinsella sp.
AGTTCCTATGAGCAATTGGCTTAAGCTCGAGGGCGATGTCTGCGCCGTGACTGGCGCGCTCGGCGGTATGGGCGTCGAGATTTGCCGCGAGTTCGCCCGCAACGGCGCCAACGTCGTCCTGCTCGACCTGGACGAGGAGAAGGTCAAGGCTGCTGCCGCCGACCTCGCTGCCGAGTTTGGCATCCACGCCGAGGGTTACAAGATGAACGCCACCGACGAGGCCGAGGTTCAGGCCGCCGTCGACGCCACCATCGCCGACTTCGGTCGCGTCGACGTCCTCGTCAACACCGCCGGTATCCTGCGCTTCGCCGCCATGGAAGACCTGCCGCTGAGCGACTGGGAGCAGGTGCTCAACGTCAACCTCACCGGTTACTTCATCACCTCGCAGCGCTTTGGTCGCGAGATGATCAAGGCCGGCCAGGGTCGCCTGGTGCACATCTCGACCGTTGCCAGCCACTCCCCCGAGACCTTCTCGGGCGTGTACAGCTCCACCAAGGCGGGCGTCAACATGATGTCCAAGATGCTGGCTGCCGAGTGGGGCCCCTACGGCGTGCGCTCCAACTGCGTCGAGCCCTGCTTCGTTAAGACCCCGATGTCGGCCAACTTCTACGCCGACCCCGAGGTCGAGAAGAGCCGCAGCCGTCTGATCGCCACGCGTCGCATCGGCGAGGTCAGCGATATCGCCAACGCCGTCATGTTCCTGGCGTCCAAGCGCTCGGACTTTACCACCGGCGACGCCATCAAGGTCGATGGCGGCTTCTCCAACATGATGGGCGACCTCACCGCCAAGCCCGGCGGCCGTCGCGCCTATGCCGACAGCTACCTCAAGAACAAGGGTGTCGAGCTTTGGTCCGATGAGTCCGGCGTCGCCAAGCCGACTGACCAGTAAACCAACCTGACAGGGAGACCCGCGGATACGACCGCTCCTCCTCCCCCGTATCGATTAGAAAGAGTCCAATGGCTTCCACCAACTCCAACAAGGGTCGCGCTGTCGTGCTTTCCGCCGCGTGCGTCACCATGTTCTTCATCAGCTCCATCGCGCTGTATTCCGTCGTGAGCAAGAATCTGCTCGCCGTCTATCCCGAGTGGTCCAGCGCCCTTACCTGGGCCTTCCCCGTCTTCCAGACCATCATGGCCGTGACGGGCATCTTCGCCGGCCGCATCTCCGATAAAATCGGCCCCCGCAACGTCGTGATCGCCGCCGCCGCGTGCTACGGCCTGGGCTGGTTCATGTCCGGCACCGTCACCGAGCCGTGGCAGTTCTACCTGTGGTTCTCGCTCGTCGCCGCCATCGGCAACGGCCTGGGCTACAACCCCGCGCTCACCACCGGCCAAAAGTGGTTCATCGACAAGAAGGGCCTTGCCTCCGGCATCACCCTGGCCGCTTCGACCGCCGGCCCCGCCGTACTGTCCCCGGTGCTCGCCTCGCTGCTCATCCCGAGCCTGGGCATCTTTGGCGCCCTTAAGGCACTCGGCGTCATCTTCTTTGTGACGATCGCCGCCTCCGCCCTGTTCCTGAAGGCCCCCGAGGCCGGTTGGCTGCCCGAGGGCTTCGAGGCCCCCAAGGGCGGCGCGCACGCCGGCACCTTCGGCGACCTCACCCCGGGCGAGATGGTCAAGACCCCGCGCTTCTGGATCCTCATCGTCACCTTCGCCTTTGCCGCCACCGCGGGCACCCTGCTCGTGGGCAAGGTTGCCTCCATCGCCGCCGTCCAGCTCTTCGCCGACCCCACGAGCGCCGCTGCCGTCGCCCTCGGCGGCGTGGTGGTCTCCGTCAACACCTGCGCCAACCTGGTCGGTCGTCTGTCCTTTGGCCAGATCATCGACAAGCTCGGCGCCTATAAGTCGCTGCTCATCAGCCTTGTCGTCACCATCGTCGCGCTCGTCATCATGTCGATGAGCTTTACACAGAGCATGTTCTTCGTGGCGCTCGCCCTGCTCGGCTTTAGCTTTGGCGCCCTGCTCGTCATCTACCCGCCGCTCACCGGTGGCGCCTTTGGCACCAGCAACATTGGCGTCAACTACGGCATCATGTTTTTGGGCTATGCCGCTTCCACCTGGATCAGCCAGCCCATCACCGCCGTGCTGTATCACGCCGAGGCTGGCAGCGCCGCCTACCAGCAGTCCTTCTACGGCGCCATTGTGATCGCCGCCATCGCCGTCGTGCTCACCGTCTACATGATGGTCTCCGACAGCAAGAAGAAGTCCGCATAGTTCTACCGATGTGACAAAGGGACTGTCCCTTTGTCACATTCCACCGGTCACCAGTATTAAGGAGTCGAAATGTCTGAGCTCAACCCCGTCCGCATTGCCGTTATCGGCGCCGGCGCCATGGGCCGCAACCACATCCGCTTTGTCACCGAGGAGCCCGAGGCCGAGCTCGTCGCCATCGCCGACGCCTTTGAGGGCGCCCGCGCCACGGCCGAAGCCGCCGGCGTGCCGTTTTACACCGATCCCGCCCAGATGATGGACGAGGTCAAGCCCGAGGCCGTCATTATCGCCACCCCCAACGACCTGCACCTGGGCGTTGCCCGCGAGGCTGTAAAGCGCAATATCGTGCCGCTGGTCGAAAAGCCGATCTCCAACGACCTGGAAGATGCCCAGGCTTTCGCCGCCGAGGCCGAGACCGCCGGCGTGCCCGTGCTCGTGGGCCAGCACCGTCGCCACAACCCCTTCGTCAACAAGGCCAAGGAGATCATCGAGTCTGGCGAGCTGGGCAAGCTCACCGTGTCGAGCTTCCACTACATGATCTATAAGAATGACGAGTATTTCGACGTCGAGTGGCGCCGCAAGAAGGGTGCCGGCCCAATCCTGGTCAACCTGGTGCACGACGTCGACCTGCTCCGCTACCTGCTGGGCGAGCCCGTTGCCGTCCAGGGCATGCAGTCCAGCGCCGCCCGCGGTTTTGAGACCGAGGACTCCGCCGTGGTCAACGTCCGTTTTGCCGATGGCGCGCTCGCGAGCATGACCATCTCCGACTCCACCGCCAGCCCCTGGAACTGGGAGGCAACCGCTCGCGAGGATCCGCAGTATCGCCCCTTCGACGCCGATGCCTACTTTATCGGCGGCACTAAGGGCGCCCTGTCGCTGCCCCGCCTGCACCAGTTCTCCTACGACGGCGCCTCCAACTGGCACAAGCCGCTGCAGATGGAAATCCCGGCCGTTGACCCAGCGCTGCCGCACAAGATGCAGCTCAAGCACTTTGTGAAGGTCGTCCGCCGCGAGGTCGAGCCCGTCGTGACCCCCGCCGATAACGTCAAGACGCTCACGCTGCTTAACGCTATCAAGGAGGCCGCCGAGACCGGCCAGCTCGTCGAGCTGTAA
>JAXKFZ010000280.1:0-3569 GCA_036550635.1 Collinsella sp.
GATCGTCGACGCCAACGTAGCGGATATCCTTGGTGATCTCCATCAGGCAAAGCCTCCTAGATAGACAAAAGAGCCCGTCTATCATAGCACTCGACTACATCCCAACAGCTATCTACCGACATCCTTACCGATTGTTATTGAAATACGATAAATCGCCGTTTACCTGCGCAAACTATGAGCGTGGTATCGCCGTGCTATGTCGAATAATGAGCTGGCCGGGAATACGAATGGCAACGGTTTTGCCCGCCGTACCCGCCTCGGGAACCGCATGCTCAAACACCTCGCGTCCGCGCTGATGCAGATTGAACCGTACGGTCGTGAGCTCGTTGTGTGCCACAAAATCATCGAGCGAATCGTCGACGCCCACCACGCTCACGTCCTCGGGCACGCGCAGGCCGCTATCACGCAGTGCGGCAATCACGCCATTTGCCATCTGATCGTTTGCCGCATAGATCGCCGTCATGGTGCGATCGTGCTCGGCCAGGTACCTGCCGGCCTCGTAGCCGCTATTGGCAGACCAGTCGCCCTCGAGCGGCTCTGCCGACTCGATGTGTTTACGCTCGAGTGCATCTTGCCAACCGGCGCGACGAAATTGCTCGTCGACCGAGAACGACGGGCCGCCAATATAGCGAATCTGCTCGTGCCCCAGCTCAAACAGATGATCCATGAGCAACAGCGAGCAGCCGTAATGGTCGGAATCGACCGTGGTCACGCGCGGATGTGCGTACATGGTAACGATGACCGTGCCGATACCCGGCAACGGATCAAACGTCTCAAAATCGGGCGCCATACGACTCATGCCGATGATGATGCCGTCCACCGGCAATGCGGCCATACGACGCGTGGCCTCGGCAAGCGAAAACTCCTCGGTCTTGGACATCTCGACCAGCGTGATAGCGCAATTATGCTCGCGAGCAGCACTGGCGATGCCGTCGATCATTGAGAGGTTGCCAAACTTGGTGACATCGTTGACGCACAGGCCGACCGAATGGTAACGGCCGTCGCGCAGCGAGCGACCGGCATAGCTCGGACGGAAACCGAGCTCCTGCATGGCCGCCTGCACGCGCTTACGCGTCTGCTCGTTCACGTTGGGCAATCCGTTGGCAACGCGCGAAACCGTCTGCTGCGAAACACCGGCAGCGCGGGCAACGTCGGCCATGGAAACCGGACGCGAACTAATATCGTTGGACGGGCGCCTTGCCACAGGATCACCTTCACCCTTGCGAAATCTAAATAGCGTGTATGCCGGCCCGGGCAGAAATACATCCCGCGCCGAGGCCCGCTATCGTCGGACGCATGTTAACGTACTCTACTTTTTCGACCTGCATCTCTTCTGCTTTATAAGTCCATACGACAGTACCGTTCACGGCTGTATTTCTACCGATTACCAGATTCTCAAAAAGTGACAAGCGTTGTGTTATGAGTACGTTAACATAGCCCGTAACGTGCGGTATCGTGAACACTTGGTTCATGCCGCTTTAAGTTGTTAACGTACTCATAACGACGCAAAACTCATCCGTGCGCGCCAAAGAAAGGACCCCCATGACCACCCCCGACGAAAAGACACTCGCCACGCTCACCAAGCTGTTTGAGGAGGAGTTTGGCCCCATCGGCGATCGCCAAGTGCTCTATGTGCACGCGCCCGGCCGTTCCGAGATCAGTGGCAACCACACCGACCACGAGGGCGGCCACGTTATCGCCGGCTCGCTCGATGTCGCTGTCGACGGCATTGCCGTGGCGACCGACACCAACAAGGTTCGCGTTGCCGACGAGGGCTATCCCACGTTTGAGATCACGCTCGACACGCTGGATATTCAAGAGTCCGAGAAGGGCACGTCCGCGAGCCTCGTACGCGGCATGGCCCACGAAATCGCTGCCCTGGGTGTTGAGCCCCAGGGCTTTGACTTCGCCTTCACCTGCTCCGTCCCCTCGGGCGGCGGCCTTTCGAGCTCCGCTGCCGTCGAGGCGGCATACGGTCGCGCCATGGAGACGCTCTGGGGCGCACCCGCCATCGAGCCCGTCGCGCTCGCCCAGATGAGCCAGCGCACCGAGAACAACTACTATGGCAAGCCCTGCGGTCTGATGGACCAGGCCGCTGTGTGCCTGGGCGGCCTTGCCTACATGGACTTTGAGGACCAGGCTCAGCCTAAAACCCAGAAGCTCGAACTCAACTTTGAGGATCACGGCTATGCGCTCGTGCTCGTTAAGGTTGGTGCCGACCACGTGGCCGCCACCGACGATTACGCTGCCGTTCCGCGCGAGATGCAAGACGTCGCCGCCGAGTTTGGCAAGGCACGCCTATGCGAGGTAAACGTGGCCGACTTTGACGCCAAACTCCCCGAGCTGCGCGCCAAGCTGGGCGACCGTGCCTGCCTGCGCGCCGTTCACTACTGGTACGAGAACGGCTTGGTCGACAAGCGCTGGGCAGCCCTGAACGCCGGCGACATCGACCAGTTCCTGGTCCTGACGCGCGAGTCCGGCGCCAGCTCCGCCATGTACCTGCAGAATGTCGTAGCCAAGCTGGGCCCCGAGCAGCCTTCCATGTATGCCCTGGCGCTGGCCGAGCACGTGCTCGACGGCCGCGGCGCCGTCCGTATCCACGGCGGCGGCTTTGGTGGCACCATCCAGGCCTTCGTGCCGCTCGATCTGGTCGACACCTTCATTGCCAAGATGAACGGCTGGCTGGGCGAGGGTTCTGCCCGCCACTACGCTATCTCTGACAAGGGGGCTTACGCGGCATGGCTGTAATGACTGACGTGCGCGAGGCCGCGCAGAACCTAATTGAGTACGCCATCCACCGATCGATGATCGGCCAGGACGATCGCATCTGGGCATACAACACCATTTTGGAGTGCATCGGCGCCACGGGCCCCGCGCTCGACATGACCTGGGCGCTCCAGGTTGAGAAACTCTCGCTCTTGCACCCCGATACCCTACCCAACTTTGACCTTGAAGGCACGCTCGCCGCGCTTGCCGAGGCCGCCGTTGCCAACGGTGCTGCCGAGGAAACGGCGTCGGGCCGCGACCGCATCGCCATGCGCATCATGGGCGCGCTCATGCCGAGGCCTTCGGTTGTAAACGAGGAGTTCAACGGCCGCATGGGCGTCAACGAGCCCCGCGCCGCGACCGATTGGTTCTACGGCCTGTGCTGCGACGCCGGCTACGTGCGCCGTGCCGCCATCGCGCGCAACATCAAATGGAGCACCCCCACCAACTGGGGCGACCTGGAAATCACCATCAACCTGTCGAAGCCCGAGAAGGACCCGCGCGATATCGCCGCGGCAGGTGCAGCCAAGAACACGGGCGAAAAGTATCCCGCCTGCCAGCTGTGCATCGAGAACGAGGGCTACCCTGGACACTCCGCCGCAGCCGACGGCGGCGCCCACCCCGCCCGCCAGAATCTGCGTGTTATCCCCATTGAGCTCGACGGCGAGCGCTGGGGCTTCCAGTACAGCCCGTACGCGTACTTTAACGAGCACTGCATTGCCATGAGCTCCGAGCATCGTCCGATGCACGTCGACCGCAAGGGCCTGACCTGCCTGCTCGACTTTGTGGACCTGTTCCCGCAC
>JAXKFZ010000281.1:0-3849 GCA_036550635.1 Collinsella sp.
ATGGAAAGTGCGGTAAACGCCTCGGGCATGGCCTCTTCTGCATCGTGTTGCTCGCGCCGGCTCTCAAAGCCATCCCGAGCGGCGCCAACGGCAATCGGAGCAACAAGTCCCAAGGCAAATCCGAGGGGCGATAACGACACCGTCGTTAGTAAAACGCAGCAGACACCGCTCGATAGCAGCAGAAACGCCAAACGCCCCGAAGCATCCTCGATCACGAGGCCAAGGCGATGCGCCGGAGCCAGCGATGCCCACGAACGGGCAATCTTTTTCAGCAGATCGTTTTCCACCAGCTCACGCGGCAGCTTCTCTGCCACCGTCTCGAGCACCTGACGCGCCAGCTCCGCCGGCGGTATCTGCGGCACACGAGGTTCCGCCCCGCACGCCGTCGCGACAGAAAACGCTGCTAAACCCCCTACGACGAGGGGCACAGCGACCTCCATTCGTCCACCTCCTCTTGTGTGAGCGTCCCCGACCGCAGGCCTTCTGCGATAAACGGCGGCTCGCGGTCAAGCGTCCAGGTGCGCTCGGCGGCATCGAAAGTCACATAGCGCTCGAGCTCTACGCCGCCCGACGCGGCGCGACGCACTCCCGAATACGAGGAGACGAAACGCCTGCCATCGGCGTGGCGCTCAGACATCACGATGCCGTCGAGCGCCATGGCAATCTGCTCCTCGATGAGCTCGCTCGGCAGATCGATGCCATAACGTGCAAGCAACGTCAGACGCACCACGGTCTCCTGTTCTGAACCCGCATGAAGTGTGGTGAGCGACCCATCGTGGCCCGTGTTCATGGCCTGCAACATGTCGCAGCACTCCGCACCGCGCACCTCGCCCACCACGATGCGGTCGGGGCGCATGCGCAGGGCATTGGTCACCAGGTCGCGGATCGTCACCGCGCCCTCGCCCTCAATTGAAGCCTCGCGCGCCTCTAGACGCACCACGTGCGGATGATGCGCAAACTTGAGCTCGGCAGAGTCCTCGATCGTCACGATGCGCTCGCCGGTGGAAATCTCGCATGACAACGCGTTGAGCAGGGTGGTCTTACCAGATCCCGTGCCTCCCGCAACCGCCAGGTCCTGTCGCAGCGACACCGCGCACGACAGCAGCTGCGCATACCAAAGCGGCAGCGACCCCAGCCCCACAAGCTCGTCCAGCGAGCAGATGCGGTCCGAGAACTTTCGGATGGTGAGAATCGGTCCGTCAATCGCCACAGGCGGAATCACCGCGTTGACGCGATAGCCCGTTTTGAGGCGGGCGTTGACGATGGGACTGCGCTCGTCGATACGGCGGCCAAGTGGCGAGATGATGCGGTCGATAAGCACACGGATCTGCCCATCATCCTCAAACGCATGCTCGATGGGGTACAAGACGCCACCACGTTCAAAGAAAGCCGAGCGGCAGCCGTTGATCATGATCTCGGTAACGGTGTCGTCCTCGATGAGCGGCTGCAACGGCCCCAAGCCCACCACGTCATCCAAAATCTCGTCGATGATGGTCTCGCGCTCGGGCGTCGCGAGATCGGTCGGTTCCTCAACATTGAGCGCCGCCTCCACCGCGGGACGCAATTCCGAGCGGGCAAGTGCCGGGTCGATATAGGCGCTGATACGCGCCACTTCGTCGTAACCCATGCGGTCCATCACGGCGCGCTTGGTGCGTCGTTTCACCGCGCGGCGACGCCCCGCATCTACAGGCGCTGCCGCCGCTGCAGCGCCGGCAGCCTTAATCCTCGTTTGCAGACTCATCGCTGATCACCCTCGCGCGACCAGGGAAGGCGGATACGCGGGCGCTCGGTACGCGTTGCACGGTCGGCGACCATATCGCTCCAAGGGCCGACGGCGCACCCCAGTTCCACGAGCATCTCGCGCGTAGCCTCGCGCACGCTGGTCGCAAAAGCGCTGGTCTGCCCCATTGCCTCGTCAGCGCGTCCAAACGCCATGAGCGCGGCGAGATCCTGCCCGCCATCGGCGATATGAATCTTGGAGCTCAACGCACAGGCAATCTCAAAGCGCATGGCGACGTCCTCGTCTGCCCCGCGCGCACCGAACCGGTTGAACACGGCGCTCATGCGCGTGCGCGGCACACCCACTCGACTTGCCAGTTCAATGACGCGCGACGCCGATGTCGCGGACGACACCGCCGCATCGCCAACGACCAGGCAGCGGTCGCTCGCCGCCACCGCAGCCGCCACGGCATCACCCCAAAAGACCGAGGTGTCGACAAAGACCACGTCGGATTCGCGACGCAGAACATCAAGCAGTAGCTCCACCGGACGTGCCATGAGCTCGGCTTGCTCGGGCGCCGCGACGGGACCCCAGAGCGTAACGCCCGGCGCCACGCGCATCGATGCGGCTACGATATCTGGCTCGGCGAGCGCGCCCGCCGCCGACGGCTCGATAAGTGCCGCCATATCGCGCGGAGCATCGACGCCTAACAAGTCGTAAAGGTTTCCAAACATCAGGTCCAGGTCGAGCACGGCGGCACGCAAGCCCAACAGCGACGATGTGTGTGCCATGGTGGCAACGATCGTCGACTTGCCGCAACCGCCCGAACCCGAAATGGCGCAGATGACCGGAGCTCGGTGCGGCGAAGCGGCAGCGTCTGCCGGCGGCATCGGAGGCGGCGGGGCGGGCGTCGGCGGCAGCGTCCCCGTCTCCCCCGCCGCAACCACACGCTGCGTCCAAGCCGGCATGGCAGCTTGTTCGGTCTGCGAGGCAGGCTCGTTCTGCACAATCTGCTCATGCTGCATCAGCGACAACTCGCCGCACCCGGCAAAGCCCTCAACTTCGTCGAGTTCATCCGCCAGATTCACGCCGTGCACGTATCCCAAATCTACAGCCGGGGAGTCGCCAGCATGCTGCGCCGGCCCTCCAGCGTCATCGTATACAAGGGGGTTCCGGGGGCGCCGACCATGCTCGGCTTCCGCTTTTCCATAATCATCAACACGCGGGCCTCTTGTAGCGCGAGGCGCCCCGGGTTCCCTATCAACAAAAGCATCGGGCTCAATCGTCATGCGCCGATCGGAATCAACCGCTCCCTCGCCCGCGCGCCCGTTGCCGCATATACTGTGCGCAGCGATGACCTCGGTCGCCCCTGCGCGAAACAGCCCCTCGATATCCGACGGATCGAGTGCTTCTATCAACACGACCACGCGACTCACGCGGCCTTCGGCCGTCAGGCGCGCAACAGTCTTGCGCACATCTTCGGTATCGAACAGAGACGCCGCGATGATGGCAGCCCCGCGGCGCGACGGAAACGCCCGCGCCATGGAAATCAGCCCGTCCAGGTCACCCACGCGAAGCACCTGTGCACCCGCATCACGGCCCTCGACTTCCCGCTGCAACAGCCCGTAATCGCCGCACGCGCAGCACGCAAGCCAGATCGCCTTCATCACTCGTCGCCTCCGCTCTTTTTGCCGCGCGCCGTGGCGGGAATCGTCAAGCTGACCGTTCCCTTGCCCGATGCCCCCAGCAGTTCCTTGACGTCTTCGGGGTCAGCCGCCAGCGTCACCCATTCGATCTTGCCCTCGCGCGTGGCACCGGAATCTTCACTGGTATCGATCACGTACGCGCCGCACAACCGATCGGTTACGCCGTCTTTTTGCACATACACATCCACGTAGCTGCCCACGCCCGTAGCACCGCCGACCGAGTGCTCGGCATCGACCGCCACCGAAACGGCGACCTTGCCCTTAGGCACCTCGAGCTTGTGACTCTCGGCCTTGGTGTAGACATTGCAGATCACGGCGTTTTTGGGAATACGCGAAGTCGTCACGTCGCCGCGCACCTGGCGCAGCTCGGTCGCCGCGTCACGCGGCAGCAGGCTCGTCAGCCATTCCTGGGTTATGACATTG